>QHXA01000325.1:8171-10446 GCA_003222755.1 Acidobacteriota bacterium | reverse complement strand
TCATTTCCAAAGCCACAGTTGCTGGCGCTTCGGAAGGATTCGCCAGGACAACGCCGGTCCGAGTCGATCCCGCAATACCCGAATCGAAGTCACCGATCGACTCCGCGTATATGCGAAATGTTTTGCCGGGAATCTCGCCTTCCACTCCCAAGATCGAGGTCAGTACGCCGCTGTCTCGGTGGTTCAGCACGATATGTGCGTGCGGCGTGTTGAATCCGGAAAACGGAACGATCTGAACGGAGCCTAGCTTCAACGTGTCGATCTGCAAGGGCGAGCCGTCAGTAGCGAGATAATGCAGGATGCCCGAACTGCTCTGCACGCCTGGCGGATTGAACAGAATAAATTGCGTCGTATATCCGGTGCTGTCGGTGACATAGGGGAAGATCAGGCGCCCCGGTATGCCGGCGCTCTCATTCAACTGGCCCGTCGTCGTCATCAGAAAATCTGACCGCTCGTTCAACATGATGCGGAAACTCGTGGCGGTCACGCCGGCGCCGGACACCACCGTCAATCGAACAACACCTTGGAATGGTATTCGCACGGACTCCAGGCCGGGGATCTGGGGAAGATAGGCTCCAAATTGGCCGTTAGGGGCAATCGTTATCGGCGATGAGGTTCCCAGCAAAGCGTCATCGAAAGACCTAAGTTCCAATTGAACCGTCGCCGGCGCGGCTGATGGGTTCGCGATGGCGATACTGGTCGTTGTGGATTTCGGTTTCGCGGCATTGAAGTCATTCGTGGCTTCGGCATAAAGGCTAAAATGGGTAGCGGGCAGTTGCCCTTCGACTCCCGTTTCGAAGATCGTGTTGCCGCGAGTCGCTCCAGCGGCTGCGGTAGCGGCTTCATCCACGATGAACTGAGACACGATTGCATATGCCGGAGGCGTATTAAAACCGGGAAACGGAACAATCTGGACCGACCCCGCCGAGAGATTTTCTCTTAGCCCGTTCGTCTGTAGTTGGAAGAAACTGCGCGGCTGAATATCGTATTCGAAAACCGGAGCCTCGGCGGCGTCAGTTCCCACTATTACCGGCTCAGCCGCCTCAGTGGTACTGCCCGGGCCAAGGAAACGGATTTCACCGCGCATCTCGGCCTCGGTATTGTTAACGAGAGCGACTTGAGTTTTCCAACCTATCCCATCAGCGAAATTAGGGATAACAATCGGCTGATCGACTGCGGCTGTTATGTCTGCGATGGGAATGACGCTCAGGAGGGAATCGCTCCGCTCGTTCGTGAAGAAACGCAACGCGCTTACGAAAACCGGCAGAGACGCGCTGAAATTCACCGTCCGCTTCGTGCCGGTGGCCAGACTGATCGGTTCATCGGCAAGAAATTTGGAGTATTGTCCAGCAGCCGGAACGGTTATGGTAACCGGATCCGTAGAAGTTCCCATTTCATCCGTTAAGAAAATGTCCACGTTCACGTCTTCGGCATTCGGATTGGCGATCGCAATAAAAGACCGAATTTTGTCCGACACTTCGGCAAAGAACCGGCCAGTCTGACGAAGCGGGGGCGCCGGGATACCTGTTTGACTCTGGGTGATGCCCAGCTGGCGATACTCGACGATCTGTAAACCGTTCAACCGCTGATCAGGATTTGATGAATCCGCAGATGCCCACCCCGTAATCTGAAACGTCCCCGCGCCAGGCGTGCGAACGGAAGTACCACGGGCGAGAGCAAACGGAACATCGGAAGTTGTAGCACTGCCCGCAGTCGAGATTTTTTGGGAACTGCGGGCCGGAATGTCGAATTCGACGGTGGATGCGGGCACGTTGTCATCGCCGATTCCGACTTCCATCGGAGATCCCGGCTGACCGGCGTCTCCCTGACTGAAGAATCGCACCTCTCCATTCATACGGTCTTCGCTGGTATTCACGAGGACGATGTCGCTTTTCCACCCGCCACCTTCAGCTAATTCGGGAAGTGTTATACGGGCGTCTCGAACTTGTTGCGTGTGAGCGATGGGATCGACGATCGGCGTATGGCTGAGTAAGAGCTCACTCGATTCATTCGTTTCAGTGAAAAATGCAGTCGGTACGACGGGAATCGACGAAGTGAAATTTACCGGGCCCGGGCCGAAGATATTGAGCGGAGCGTCAGTAACGAATCTGGAAAAATGCTCGTGCGCTTTGACCGTAACGGTCGCGAACTGCGAGGTCGCACCAGCTTCGTCGGTATAAAACAAGTCTACGGTCGCATCCTCATCGCTGGGATTGGCGATGGACAACACCGAGCGCCCGTTCGATGTGACATCCACAAACAAGCGGCCGGTTTC
>QHXA01000325.1:0-8137 GCA_003222755.1 Acidobacteriota bacterium | reverse complement strand
CTGACCGTCGCGCCGTTTTGCTTCCGGTCGATGATTGCCAAACCGGTGAGTTGTGTGCCGGCACCGAAAGGTTCGCCGGTTGCGTATCCAAAAACAGCATCTGTTCGAGTGCCCTTTGAGACTACAGAGGAGACGCCCTCCGGCGCCACCTGGAATTCCGATGACGAAACGATGTCACGGACATCCAATTTCGCAACGAAGACATCTTGACCCCCGGCATCCACAGCCTGAATCGCATTCGCTGTCTTGAAGTCTCCGGATGTCGTGAAACCGACGACGTAGACGTTTCCCGCCGCATCGATCGTGAGTCCCGTCGCGCTCTCCGTACCCGAACCGCCGAGAAATGTGGAAAACACCAGGATGTTGCCCGCGGGATCAAACTTCGCGACAACTGCATCGCGATCGCCGCCGATAAAGCTTTGAATCTGGTTTGCGCTCGGGAGATCGAAGGATGTGGTGTAGCCGGCCACGTAAACTGCGCCGGACGCATCCACCGCGATCCCACTACCGCTTTCATTTTGGAAGCCGCCAAAGTACGTGGAGAACAGCAGCGACTTTCCATCGGCAGCAAGTTTGAGAACGAATGCATCGAAACCGGATCCGTTGGATAGGGAGGACTGATACGGCTTAACCGTTGGGAAGTTTAATGAGTTTGTAGCCCCCGTCACATAAGCGTTGCCGGAGGAGTCTACGGCGATACGTGTGCCTTCGTCGGAGCCGATGCCGCCAATGTATGTTGAATAATCAAGAGCGGTGCCTGCTGGGTTCAGCTTGAACACGAATACATCATCGGATCCCACCGGCTGGTCGAGCCCTCCAAACTTCGTCTGGAACGCGTTCACGAGTGGAAAAATGACCGATGTCGTCCAACCGGTAACGTAGGCCGCGCCGGTAGCATCGACGGCGATGCCGAGCGGGTTGTCGTTGCCGATGCCCCCGACGTATGTCGAGTAAACGAGGTTGCCTGCCGCACCCAACTTTGTGACGAAACCGTCGGCAAATCCGCCGGCATTCGTGCCTTGATACGGATTCAGTATCGGGAAGTTTGTAGAGGCGGTCGCGCCTGTTACATACGCATTGTTGGCGGCGTCTACAACAATGCCCGTACCGCGGTCATCCGCTGAGCCGCCGAGATATGTGGAATACACGATTGCCGTGCCTGAACTGTTCAGCTTGACGACGTACGCTTCCTGCCCTCCTGCGCGCGCTTTCTGGACACCATTGACAATGGGAAAGTCGTTCGATTGAGTAAAGCCGGTAATGTAGGCATTGCCGCCGGAATCCACAGCGATGCTGTGTGCTTCGTCCGTACCGGACCCGCCGATAAAGGTGGAATAAACAAGCTGAGTTCCCGTGGGATCCAACTTGAAAATAAACGCGTCCGTCGATCCACCCTTGTATTCGGCCTGAGCCGGCGACTGCACTTGAAAGTCACTGGAGGTTGTAGCGCCGGCAATATAGACGGCGCCCTGCGCGTCCACGGCAATTCCGTAGGCGATCTCCGTGCCCGTCCCGCCGAAAAATGTCGAGTACACCAGCTCAGGATCGATGATGAGCGGCTTCGTCTTGTCATACGGACCAATCCTGAATCCGACGCGATCTCCGCGGATCAGGTGAGCCGCATCAACAGTCTGCTGATGACCATCGATCTCCTGGTACACGCGCGGTTTTCTTTGTATGAGAGGATCGGCATCGGTTTTCAGAACGAGATCGCCGGACGAATCCACAGACGCGCCGCGCACTCCCGAAAACCGGATGCGGATGTTATCGGGATTCGCTCCCGGTTTGACGACGAAATCGTACTCGAGGAACCGCCCGTTCCCGTGATACTCCACATCGATGCCGGGGTAGATTTCGGAATATCGGACTTTCTTATATGAACGAATGTGGGTTCGCGAGGAGCCATTGCCCAATAAATAATTTGTGGTGCCGCCAAGCGCCTCCGCACCATCAATCCGCGCATCCCGCTTCTGACCCAAAAACTTCATCCGAATCACGAATGGCTTGGGCGTCGTGAATCGCATAACTGCTTCATTGCTGGTCAGAAAAACACTGTAACCATGGGTTCGCGCCAGAAATTTTACTTTCGGATCGAGCTGTCCTTCATTCTGCTCAAAGGCGAGGCCGATATTTCCAAACGCTCTGTCCACACCGGTCGCACCATGCGCCGGCACCGCAGGCAATAAGAGAATTAACGCGAGGAGAACCGACAAACAACTACCTCCCTGTAAGGCCAAACTTAAAATGCTAGCGTCTTTGGACGGAGCCCGCAAGAGAGCGGAAGACGATTAAGACGATTCTATTATTCATGTTCATCAAGGTCCTCAACTTCGGCCCCTCACGGCGCAGCGCCGTGAGGCCGAAGCCTGGTTGGTTTGCTATGGTTAACGTATTTCGACAATCTCCTCGGCGCATTCAAATACGTATCATCCTAAATCCCGCAGTTGGCCAACGGATATGCACGTTCGTTTATCCTGAGTTTCGACTGCTCCGCAACCAACCATTCGGGTGACACGTGCTCGACTTGCAAGCGATTGCGTGCATGTTGTTTCGCCAGCCGACATAGTCCCAACTGCCGCGCTTGCGCTTCGCGGCGAACAGCGGGCTTCGCCCGACATCTCCTTGATCGCTCGGCCACCCCTCCTCGCGGTTATGCGAGGAGGGGAATCCGCTCTTCCGGGACAATCCTCACGTTTCGTGTGCAACGACTTTGCTGCGAAGAAGTGCGAAATTCGGAACGTAAGTCGGATTCAGTTGCGCCCGGCGGAAAAATGTCCAAACTCTAGCAAGGCGATCTATGACCGCCCCTACAGATAATCGAAACGGTTATTTAACCGTGACCGTCACGTCATGGAATGCTTCCAGCAAGCCGTCGCTAGCGACCGCACGGAGCACATACACACCCGGAACTTTAAAGATTGCGGTAATACTTGACGTCACGGACTTATCTGAGGGGGATGCACCTGCGGGACTGAAACTCACCGGACCAGGACCGCGGTATTGGATCCACCGGACCGACAATCCTTGCGATTGACCGCTTCCTTCATCCGCATTCCGCTGCCTGCGAGGTTTGGGGCGGCCATCATCCCTGGCCGTGGCCGTCAAGGCAGCGGTATTCGGTAACGTGATGTTTTGCGGGCCGGAACCGCTGATCACAGGGCGTTCATTCTCGGGGTCGTTACCGATACCGGCATTTTCCATCATGACTTCATTATTGATTTCCCAGTCCGGTTGAAGCCAGCTACATTCGTCTTGCCTCGGATGCGCAGCGTCCACACGAGCCTTCGTTCGGCACCCAAGTCCTTCGGCACCACGACCTGGAAAACGAAAAAGTGGCGGCGGGGATAGAAGTGCGTCGGCTGACCACGATCAGTGTCCGAATCAAAGTTGTTGTCCGGACCGAGAGGTATATCGAGTTCCTCTTGATAGTTGCGATTGAGATACCCGAAATACATCGTGAACGTACCGTCCGGATTCGGCATCCAACCTTCGTATACGGGTACGACATCTTGCCCACGGTTATACTGCCCGTAATAGGGAATCTGAGCTGTCACCGTGGCGGATGCCGCCAGCAATACGACGAGAGCGGCGAATAAAAATGCCCAGCGTAAACGCATCCTCATAAGTCCCTCTTGAGCATTACTGTGCGACCTGTGCAGTCACGTTAGGTTTGCGGTTCGCATTTCGCTCGGCTACCTGTTGCTTGAAATCTTCATCCGACAGACTGTAGTAAGTAATCCACGCGTGGCTCATGTCATCAATCGAACGCTGACCGTAGCCAACCCAAGTATCGGGATCAGGATTTAGCTTGTTGTTGGCTGTATTGTCGTGCCAACTGATGAAGTGCAGCACGGAACCCGGCGGCAATAGTGGCTGAACCTCCGGTGCATATTCATAGACGATCATCCAGTTAAACTTATAACGAGGCACACAGCTTAGCGTTTCAACCTTGCTTCCCGGTCGTTTGCCGCCTCCCGGATAGATTACTTCCAGGCACATCGCCTTACCACGAGTGTGCATATGGGGCTGGAATGACAACACCCGGGTGGGCTTCATGAGTGTCATATATGTATCTGTTCGGATATTGTCCGTATTCGGTGGCAGGTCGATTTCGGCATCATCACCCATCATGTCTGTGGTCGCGATATATTTTGGAACATAGCCTTTCGGATAAAATTGAAACCCGATGGCCACATTCGTAATGGTGTCCTGACCATAAGAGTGGATATGAAAGCCGAAACTCACTTTAGTGCCGGCTTTGATAAGGCGGCCTGATCCGTCATCGAAGATATTACCGTTCTTTCCTATTCCGTATGCCTGAATCATCGCTTGACCGCCGTCAGGATAGATAAGGGTGGCGCCCAAATGATGAATCGCTCTGAAGCCCTTCGTCGGTTTCACCTCGACGGCTTTGATGTATCGGTCTTCTGTTAAGCCGGTATCCACCACAATGTTCTTCCATGTGTCGGGAGCTTTGGCAGGTACAGGCAGATCTTTACCCATTTGTAGAATGAGATCCGGCGTGCCGATACTCCATTTGGAGTTGTCATCGAATTTACGAGGCGGCGGCATATCAGCGGGATTTCCTTTTGCTGCGCCCGAGTCCACCCACTTCACGATGGTTGCGATTTCTTCGTCCGTCAACGCAACGCTGTTTTTGAATTCGTGAATCCCCACATTCGGGTCGATGTGCCAAGGCGGCATGTTGCGACTCAGAACATTTTCCCGAATGGCCTTGGCCCAGGGCCGCGCATCTTCATATGTCAACAATGACATCGGCGCGATCGAGTCCGGCCGGTGGCAAGTCTGGCAAGAGCGCTGAAGGATTGGCGCCACGTCTTTGGCAAACGTAACCTCAGCCGACTGCGCTCCAACACTGCCGCTGGTCAGGATTACTGTGAACAGCGCTACCAAAACGACAGAAAACACAAGAAAGAACCGATCTTTCAATAACGCTTTCATGCCGATGTCTCCTCGTTGAGAATGATTTTTGATACTACACCTCAAAGGGTTACAGTAAAACCGGTAATTGCAGCCAAGTATATAGTCGCGCGGCTTTAGCCCGCGTTCCCATTCGCCATGGTTTCGTACGAACTAAAAATCCACTCGAGCATTGATCGTGACGGTTCGTGATCCGGTCGCACTCGTGATTCTGCCGAAAGAAGTCGAGTTGATATCGATGTTGGGATTCGCCCATTGGGGCTTGTTCAAGAAGTTGACCGCATCGGCCCGAACGGTGAAGGTTTTTGCCGATACCAAGAGTCGCATACGGATAGGCAGTGCCGATGCCGCCCGTCGTCCTTTGACTGGAGCCGGTACGAGTGAATTCGAATCCGCCCTGAAAGGCATGGGCGCCCTTAATCCAACTCATCGTCTCGGCAAGCTGTCCTAACGGGCTTGTGTTAAACCGCGGCGCCGCCGCAACACCGCTGAACGGTGCATAGGTCCCCAAACTGAGACCCGGTTGTGTATAGAACAGCCTCGACGTGCCGGGGATCTGAGGGAAGCTTGCCACGGCCTCCCGCGACGTTGCATCAATGTCGTCTTCCCCCTTGCCGTCCATGCAGCATCCATTGTGAAAGGGAGAAGTACCGAACCAAGTATCCCGTTTCAATCCCAAACGCAATTCATTGATTACTGTCTGGGAAAGCGTGGACGTCAGCCCCACTGTGTGAAAATCCGGTGTACGCCGGACTTTGCCGAAGTATCCATTCGGGAAGTCGGGAAGTCCGGTCTGGCCCGTCACGCCCCAATCTTCTTCCCGGCTCATGGTGTAGCTGACTTTATGGTTGGCATTGATCTGATAATCAAATCGCGTTGTGAGGTGGTCGCGATTGGTATCCGCATCCTTGCCGGTGGCGCTATCCGTGCCCTCGTGACGCCGGCGCCAGCGGAAACCGGCGGTGTTTAGACCATCACCGACGGTCCAGTCATTGGGCAACGGCATTCGCATCAGGTATTGCGGTCCAAACCATATCGGATTAATTCGCGTTCGGTTTGGATCCTTCACATCACCGAACAGGTTGAATGAATTTAAGAACAGCGGTGCTCCGGTAGCCGAATCGGAAGTGAGTGTCTGGCCGGCGAGATTGACCGACGGCGTGGTCGAGAACGCATTGCCGTTTCGTCGGCTAACACCACCGTTAGCTGCCGTCGCATTGGCCGTCAGATATTGAAAAATTCCCTGCCGCGCGGAGGCGGTGAGAACAGTTGAAGTGATGTTTACTTTTTCAAGGTACCGCTGCTCATCAATTGGGACAATTCCGCGGCATCAAAACACATACTTCAACGCGAACTGCAGGATTCGCGGATCCTCTGCCGTCAGGATTTTTCCGAAGTTCTGGTTGTTAAGTGCCGTAATTGGATTGCCCGGATTGAGATGGTTGGGCAGATTGAATGCTTCCGCACGGAATTCGACCGACTGTTTCTCGCGAATCTGGAAGGTTCGCGTCAGCCCCATGTCGATCTGAATACGGCCAGGCCCCCAAATACTATTGGCAGCATTTCCCCATTCCCCGTTTGCCGGCCGCGCGAATGCCGCTGGGTTCAGCCATTGGTTCACGCTTTTGTTCGGAGCATACGGATCAGCAAGAATCTGATTCGCCCGATCACTGCCCGCTGAACCCGTCAATGCCGTATCGAACCCCGACGTTACAGTGAATGTTGGAATGCCCGACAGGATTTTGACTATCCCGGAAATCTGCCATCCGCTGCCCAAAAGGCGCAGCCGTGGACTGGAAAACCGGGGAGTTTGATACACAGTAGATAGATTGAACACCTGCCGCCGGTCGGAGTTGCAGTTCTGTCTGGCCCATCGACGCATGCCTGGATATAGTCCCTGATCACTGCCATAACTCGTCCAACGGAACAGTTCGTCGCCAACGCAGTGAGACCAGGTGTAATTCCCCTGAACGGTAAGACCTTTACTTGGACGGCGCCGGACCGAAAGCAACAATCCGTTATAGTTGGATGTCCCGCCGTCGTCGACCTCCATCATCCAGCTGTAGTACTGACCTTCTGTTGGATTCTGCAGGTACAACACGCGGCGCTGATCAATATTCGATGTGGAGGAACACGGCGTATAAGTGATTCCATTGATCACGCAAGTAGCGGCCGGCATAAAGACCGCCGGATTGCTTGATTTCACGCCCATGATGTGCCTCGTCGTACTTCCGATATAGCTACTCTCGACAAGCCAATCCGTCCCAATCTGCCTCTGGATGCTCAGATTCCATTGTTGGGCATAAGTCTGTTTCTGGTCTGGCGGGTAAATGTTCGTGCTTAAGTTGGTTTGAAATTTTACGTTGGGGCTGACGACGGTAGGGAACGGATTACCTCCGGGATAGTTTCGCCACAAATCATCAAAAGGCGGATTGTTCAGTTGTATGGTATTGCCCCAAGGCGGATTCGCGCCCATGGCGCCGAATGCGAACAAGTTCGGCATGTCGAAAAAGATGCCGTACGCTGTGCGAACCGTCATCTGCCCGTTGCCTTGTGGATCCCACGCCAAACCCACGCGGGGCGCAAAATGCATCAGGTGGTTATAGCCATATTTATCGTCGACGCCCGGATCGCCGATAAACTTCATGCCCACGGGAGCGTTTTTGAATACAGTGCTCCGCACGCCCTGATCAAATGCGGACCGGTCGAAACGCATGATTTTCTTCTGACCGCTGTACGGGGCAATATATGGCTCCCACCGCAGACCGGCGTTCACTGTCAATCGAGGTCTTGCCTTCCAGCTGTCCTGCAAATAGAACCCTGTGTAGTTGTGTCGAGGCGGCACCGCATTCTCGAAGGCCTGCTGGTATTGGGATGCCCTGCCCAATAGGAAGTCCGCCAATCCCATTCCCGTCGCCGCCTGCCCGCTGAAGGTAACACTCGCCGCAGCCCCAAGATTCTGCGTCGCGCTTAACATCCCATGGATGAAGTTGACACCAAAACCAATCTGGTGTGTTCCGCGCACGAGGCTCAGATCCTCCGCAAACTGGTAAGAAGTCGTATTGAAGAAAGCAGGATTACTCAGGCCGCCACCAATCGTGAAGCCGTTTGTGACGGTCACAAGTACGTAACCTGGGAACTTCACGTAAACGTTCCTTACTCCCAGATCATTGAGGTCGAAATACCGCGGATAGTC
>QHXA01000324.1:4976-5877 GCA_003222755.1 Acidobacteriota bacterium | reverse complement strand
TCCAGCAGAGCCACGAGGTCGTGCATATGTATTTGTTCCGTCATTGTCTCAAAGTATAAAACACGTGATTAGCCGAGGGAAATCCTCGCCGGTGCGGATAATCCAGACACTGAGAACTGTCGCAGTCGCTTTTGGCGTCGTGAGAGAAAAACGGAGTTCGTACACGTCGCCGTAGCCGTTATTGCCCTTGTGGATTGCATCCTCAGAATTGGCTGCAGCATGCCGAAGGGCTGTTCGCAATATGTCCTTATTGTCGAGCGTGATTCCTAACGCAGACTCAAACACTCGGGCTGGTGCTGTCCTTGGCGGTGTTTTGAATTGAGCGAATAGTCTTCCAGTTTGGAACCGACGTCGGCTCGATCCCCGTTTGGAACCCTCACCGGTTTATGAAATCACCTCTCACGTTTACCTGTGAAGTTAATTCCGTCGAGCTTCATCCAGTCTGTTCCCAAGCTCAATACTGCGGCGTTACTCGTGACCAATGGCCCAGATCTGCTGTTGGTCGCGGCCCGAGCGCCAGACGTTCCTATCGCTCCGGAAGTTCACACCGCGTAGCCAACGTCTGATCCGTAGCTGGTCTGCCTATGGCGCTTACGGCTCGGTACAGCAACCAAACATCTGCAAGCCCTCCCGCGGGATTGTAAGAAAAACATATGAGTGGCCCGTCCGGCCAAGGGCGCTTGAAACGATAGAGGAGCCGGCCGTCCACAAGGCGCTCAAGCCGGTCCATGGCAATCGGGGCTCGCGCACAGTAGCGCGCTAGACGTCCAATCGCGGCCTATCGTCAGCATGCACGGCCACGTTTGCATGCAGGCTGAAACCATCGACGGTGGCGCAGCGTGAACTCGGTGATTTTGCTGTCTGGGCATGTAGAAAATTCCAGCCGAAAAAGATCGTGGCA
>QHXA01000324.1:0-4913 GCA_003222755.1 Acidobacteriota bacterium | reverse complement strand
GCCGTCTTTTCAAAGAATACTGTTGTAAGTGTCAGGAAGGCTGCATCCAGTGCAATGAATTCTGTAGTCGAAGACCGAGGAGGTGATACTGAAGCGATCACCCTTGAACAGTTGGCAGCGGATCATGCTCTAGATGTTATAGATTTGTTGAAACTAGATGTCGAAGGTGGAGAGCAATTCCTACTTACGGCTGAAAACATGAACTTCTTCAAACGGCGCGTGAAAAACGTCTTTATGGAAGCACATGATTTGCGTGGGAATAAAAAAGAAAATGCTGGTAAATATTTGCGTTCGGTTGGGTTTGAGGTTCGAGAAACGCCCTTTCGGTGGTTCTTTGGAATAGTAAGGATACAGGCTTGGAATGCCGGGTTAGTTACTTTGCAAGATCGTTGCTGATGACAGCATGATGGTTTGTGAGATGGTTTCATTGCATTTCCCCTTTCGCGTGAACTCTTGGTTTAGAAGTCCAGGCGAACCTTCAGCTCGAACTGCCGTGCGTCGGCGAAATCCGGTGAATTCGGAATAGCAGCGCCTTTCGTGGGTATGTAACCGAACGGGTCACTGCTGTTGATGTTCAGGATGCTGCCGCCTACAAGTGGAGCGGATCCGAATCCAACACCATAGACACCGGGCTGTGGGTGGTTGAATACGTTTCTCGCATCCATACGGATCGTTGCGCGCAGGTTTTCCCGGATCCGGAAGAGCTTGGAAATGGCCATGTCGGCACGCCACGTTCCTGCGTACTCAAGAGTGTTCAGGCCCACGTTGCCCCGAGTTGCAGGCAATGGGTTCTGAAGGATAACCTGCCCCGTCTTGACATCGCCTACGGCTTGCAGCGTGCACAGGCTTTGGATGCTCGCCGCTACGGACGCGCATTGAGGATCCGGAACGGTCTTGAAAGCGTCGGGCTCAAAATAGCTGCCATAAACCTGGCCGGTCGCCGTCGGGAAGTAACCCCACCGGACTCCTTTCGATGCGTTGAAGTCGTACGGCCGCACCTGGTCCGGAGTTCCGCGGCCATAGAGCATGCTTTGTCCCGTTACGGTCGCAGGAGCTCCGGAGGACAGGTTGACGATCCAGCTAGCTTGCCAGTTCTCGATCACGCGCGCCAGCAGGCCCGAACTGTTCCGGGCAAGGATTTTGCCCGGTCCTATCGGCAGGTTGAATGTGCCATAAGAATTGAACACGTGTGCCCGGTTGGTGTTGATGAGCGTGTAGTCCGCCGCCTGGTTTCGCGGATCAGTGAAGCCGGCGTTTCCCACGCCCAAATCCTTGCTCCAGGTATAGGATGCCTCGAGGCTCACCCCATAAGTGGGCCGCACTGTGGTCTGCACCTGCAGCGAATGGTAGTTCGAGTGAGCTCCGTTCGACCGAAGACTCGCGCTGTTGAACTGCGGATTGGTCCTGATAAAGTTTTCCGCAAAACCGTTGTGCCGCAGCACCTCGCCCTGGACGGTGCTCGGAATGAACGGCAGGCTCTGATTGCCTTGAAAAGCGGTGTTGTAGTTGAGAATGTAGAGAGAGTTGGCCAAAGCCTGGTAGTTTCCATTGGCGAGGTTGTTCCGCAGGCTTTGCTGAGTTGCCGCGCGCAAATGCATTGCCCCGGTCTGGGGCGCTCCGTTGAGCGTCGTACCCACTGGTCCAAAACCAGCTCCAGCGATGTTGATGCCGCTGAACATCCGATCCAACAGTGCGGATTCCCCGCCGGCTCGCGCAGCATCGAAGGCTTCCTTCAAACCATTCGTTACGAAGTTCGATACATTCAGGTCGACCGTGTTGTAATTCTTCCGCGTCAGCGTGCCGATGTAACGGACGTCCAACACCAGGTTCGAACTGAGATTTCGCGTGACCTGCAGTGTCAGGTTCTGAATGTACGGATCGACATAGTGTTGATCGTAAACAGTGATATTTTGCGTGCGGTCCGTGACCAGTAGCTGTTCCACCGGCAGGGTCGGAGGTTTCACCGGGAACGTGTTTCCCGTGATCTTGGTGAGATCCAGGTACGGATTGGCGGTGTCCCCGACATATTGGGCAAAAAATATGCTGCCTGGCGGGTTGCCGATAATGCCTTCGATGCCGGAAAAGTCATCGCCTCCGATGTACTGAAGCTGATAACCGCCGCGGACGGTGGTCCGGTTATCCAGGTTCAGAGCAAACCCGACGGCGGGACCAAAGTTGTTCAGGTCCCGCGGAAAGACTTTCAAGCCAGGATTTGGAGTATTGGGCCCGACAAATAACAATTCGCTCTGAGGCGCCGGCGTTCGCCCGTCTGCCCGCAACCAGTCGGCGAAGCTGCGTCCTGATATTCCAAACAGAGCGTCGCCATTGTCGCGCAACGTGGCGGTCAATCCGTTCTTTTCCCATGGCGGACCGTAGTAATCCCAGCGCACGCCGAGGTTGAGGGTCAGGCGGTTGGTGGCTTTCCAATCGTCCTTGAAGAACAGACTCCATTCGTTCTCATGAATATCGCGAATCTTACGCGGCTCCTTGATGGGATCGCTCCATTCCTTTTGGGCCTGGTCCGGACGGTTGATGAAACGGAACTGGCCCACACGGCCAACGGAACCGGACAGGAACACCAGCAGGTTTTCCATCCGGTCCTGGTTTCCCGTCGTCGCGTTGCCGGCCAGTCCCGGGATGTTGCGGCTGTTGATTCCCGCAACCGGAGTCAGTTGTGTCTCTCCGCCGTGAACCCCCGGAACGGTGTCCACGTTATTAAACGCACCACCTGTGCCCGCATTGCCCGTCCAGGTGCTTTTCGAGCCCGTGATTCGAAATTCCCCGCCGGTCTTGAACGCGTGCTTGCCTCTGGTCCAACTGATCGTGTCGGCATAGCTTGAACGGGGGCTCTGATCAATCTGGGTGATAGCGGGCGCAAAATTGGTGCCACCGATAATATGTGAGAAGTAGAAGTTGACCGCAGAGTCTCCCGTTCCGGCTCCCAGATACGGCGCCCACAGCACTCCGTTAGCCTTCGGAAGAATATCGCGGAGGGCATTGTTCTTCTCGAGATGCAGCGGCCCAATCTGGTTCACGCCGCTTCGAACTATTCCGAAACGAGCTTCGTTGACGATCGTGGGCGAGAGCGTGGATGTTAAATTCACGGACAAAATCTGCGGCTTCACCCAGTTTCGACCTATCCACGTGTTGGGCCAACTCGAAGGGTAACCGTCCGCCCAGTTGTATTCATAACTCCACGTTCCGCTCATCTTATGTTTCTGGTTGAAGTAGTGATCGAGCTTGAGATTGATCTGATTGCGTTGCGGGTACTGGCCGACGCCGAATAAGTTGGTCGCGCCGTGCAAGGTGCGGAGCCATCGGCTGCCCGCTGTGTTCAGACCATCGCCAGTGTCGTAGCTGTTCGCCGGAGGCATGAACTTGAACAGGATATTCTGAACGTAGCCGGTCGCGTCATACCCGGTCCGGTAGGGGTCCCAGGGGCTGCCCTGCTGCACGACCGCATCGGCACAGTCAGGCCGCGTGGGCGTATTCAACAGAGGACCGAATACACTGGCGTAGCGCAGAATGCCGTTATGAGGAGTACCGTTCGGATTCGTCGCCGGCGCCCTCGGATTACCCGCGTTGTCCACGACGGCAATCACCGGCGTCGAGCTGGTGGCGGTTGTCGTCGCGAGGGCGTTGCCGTTATTCCAGGTGTCGTAATAACGGAAGATGCCGCGCTGAGCGCATGGCGTGAGCACTATCGGATTGAGCTCCGTTTTTGTCTCGGCCCATTTCTTGTCGAACAGAACAAAGAAGTGCGTCTTGTTCCGTACTATGGGTCCGCCCAGGCTAGCCGTCGCCTGCTCAAAGTTTCTCCAGGGCCGGCCCGCGGACTGTCCGGTAAACGGATTCACCGTCCGGTTGTTCTCCCAAACGTTGGCATCCAAAACCGAGTTCTTGGCGCTCCACACGCCGGCGCCATGGAACTGGTTCGTTCCCGATCTAGACTGAATCTGAACCTGTCCGCTGCCGCGGCCCATTTCCGCATCGACGGGCGCCAGAATCATCTTGATTTCGCCAACGAGGTCGGGCTGTATTTCTGTCCCCGCGTCGATACCGGTCGGCCATCGCGCGCCGTTCACGGAGATGCCATCCCGCTGCACATTGACGTCCCGGGCGCTGACGCCGGCAAACTTTGTGTCATTGGCTCCAAATACCGGACTGACTGTCGTAACGACACCGGCCATGACCTGAGTCAGATCGAGCACGTTGTTGCTGACTAATGGCAGGTCGCGAACCTGTCTTTCAGGAAGGACATTGCCAACCGACGAACTGGACGTGGCCAGCAGCGTGTCCGCAGTGATCGTGACCTCGACCGCCTGCGCCTGCGTCGCAACCTGCAGCGAGAAATTCAACCGCACTTGCGCCGCATTTCCGAGTTGAACGTTGGTGTAGGTTTGGGTCTGAAAGCCGGGCAGCTCCGCCTTTACCGTGTACACTCCGGGCAGCAGGCTAGCAACGTTGTACACTCCGGTTTCGTTAGTGAACACTGCCGTGACAATGCCGGTCGCGTTATTCGTTGCCGTCACCATCAGGCCCGGCAACACTGCACCTGTAGAGTCCGTAACCGTCCCGCTCACAGTGGCGTTCGTGGATTGACCGAACGCCTGGGCCATCAACGTGAGAAACAATATTAGTGACGCGACAAGACGAATTCTCATGCGGTCTCCTCTCACATTGCAGAACAGAAGGGATGTTGTGTTGGCTTTTTGGGCAGTTATCGTAGCACGCTTTTAACGACAGTAAATGAGTATTAGATATATTGTTAATGTACTGATTCGGTGAAAGGGTTCGGCATAGATCGCCCGACCGAAAACCGACGGGGTCGAAAATGTCCTGATTTGGAATCTGGCACCGAAATTCCGCTCTGGGTTAGAATCGACCGATCTTGTTCGCACAATCCCTCTTTC
>QHXA01000084.1 GCA_003222755.1 Acidobacteriota bacterium | reverse complement strand
GAGGAGCTCGCAAATGTTTTCGACGGATGGATATTCGAGGAAGTTATTCCACGAGCGGTGATCGTAATGATCCAGGACGTCTCGGACCGCCTGCTTCAGGTCGGCGAAATCGATGATCATGCCGTCCTTCGGCTTACCTTCAACGGTGACTTCGATTTTATAAGTGTGGCCGTGCAGAGGCCCGCATTTCGGATGCCCCGGCAGAAAATGGGCGCAGTCCACGTAGTCGGTCACACCTAGTTTCATGGTGTGAGAATAGCATAGCGCACGTGGGGGGACCGGCCGGTTAGTAAGAAGGCCGCGAAGCGGTGTACCCAAACAATCCGGACGGTGGGCCCGACGCTAAGAAAACGTGGGGGGACCGGCCGGTAGTAAGACGGCCGCGAAGCGGTGTACCGAAGCAATCCGGACGGTGGGCCCGACGTTAAGAAAGAAGTGGGGAAATCCGGGGCGGCCGGCGCCGCCCCGGCGAATTAATGCTTATGACCCGGGGCATGCGTTAAGGGCAGGACAGTTTCACCACCGTCGGGCGCGATCTTTGGTTCAAGCTCTTCGATCTGGATTTCTAATTCGAGTCCTTCTTGAGTCGTCATTGGGTTCATCTTTAACCCTCCTTATAAGATCAGGCGCCGAGACCGCCGGGCGTCAGGGGCAGGACGGTTTCACCACCGTCTGGGGCAATTTTGGCTTCAAGCTCCTCAATCAGGATTTCTAGCTCGAGTCCTTCGTTATGCTTCGTTGGGTTCATCTTTTAACCCTCCTTAGGATTAAGTAAGGACAGTTTTATGCACCGGGGCCGCCTAAGTGTAAAGGAAAATTTACACCGTGCCGGACGATACTCGCGCTCACTGGGGCAAGTCTTCGGGCCCGCAGATGTAGCCGCGAACGGCGGAAGCCGCTACAACTAAAGGATTTGCGAGGTAGGCGTCGCCTTCCCCCATGCGTCCCGGCATGTTGCGATTGGTGGCAGAAATTGCAACCTGACCTTGTTGAGGACCTCCCGGACCGGCATTGATACAGGCCCCGCAGCCGGGCTCCTCGATCATGTGCACTCCCGCCGATATCAGTGTTTCGTGAATGCCGCGGCGCTTCGCCTCTTCGCGAACGCGCTCCGACCCGTATTGAATGAATGTGGGGATCCGAACCTTTCGCCCGCGCAAGACCTGGGCATACATGTCGATGGAGGTGATATCGCCGGCTGTGCAGGATCCGGCATACGCCATATCGACGCGCGTTCCGCGGACTTGCTCGAGCGGCAAACCGTTTCCGGGATGGCCCGGAGCGGCCACCAGAGTTTGAATGCGAGAAAGATCGAGATCGATCAGGTGGTCAACTTCAGAATCCTTATCCGGGTATATGAGCATTAATTCCACGTATTCGCGGTTGAGGCCGCGCCGCTCGACAAGATATCGGATCAGCGGTTCGGTGGGTTCCATAATTGCCGTCAGCGCGTTGCATTCGACGGCCATGTTTGAAAGCACCGCTTGCTCTTCAAACGAGAATTCGGCGAGGCCGCTTCCCGTAAATTCCATGACTTTCCCGGTGAACGTGCCTTTCAATTTGCCCTCATGCGCAAGATGCAAGATGACGTCTTTTGCGGTACACGACGGCTGCAACTTCTGCGTCAGCCGGATACGAACCGTGCGCGGCACGCGGCCGGCCACTTGATTGTGTTCCCAGACGCAGGCGATTTCGGTGTTCCCGATACCATAAGCAAGACAGTTCAGGGCGCCCGCCGAGCACGTGTGGGAATCCGTGCCCAGGATCACCTGGCCCGGCAGCGCGATTTCTTCGCGTATAACGGTGTGACAGATTCCGGTGCTTCCGCCCGATGCCGTCGCATGAAATCGAAGGCCCAGCTCTTTCGCGATTCGCTGTTGTCCCTCGCGAAGATCTTTAATTCCGCCGAGCGCCTCACGTGTGATTCCCGGCAGATCCGCAGCGAGGGTCAGATGATCGGGGAACGCGTGGATCGACGCCGGATTCTTCACGCGTGGAGGACGGCCGAGCGCGGCGCGGATCATCGCGTCGGCGGGGGCCGTCGTGTAGTCGTGAGAGAAGCCCACATCCACGTCAATAAATCCAGCATCGCCGGGCTTCACGGCGCCGTGTCGCGTCTTCATGTGGCGCGCCAGGATCTTTTCAGTGATGGTCATGGGTCGCGGTGGTGTATCGATTAGCGTCTCGGGCTCGCGGCCTGCGGCGCGGGCTTCCATGAATCGGAAAAGGCCGCCGTAACGCACGACGCGCTTAGAGAGATCGTCGAAGGACCCAATCCCTTCATCCACGCTCACACGCTCACGTCCGGCGAGCCGCTTTGCGAGCGTCAGATCGGTCACAGGAAACATTCCGTTGTTGATCAGGTTCTGACGATGAATCGGCGCGATGCTCGGCGCGAATACGATTCCGATTCCCGCATACAGCAGCGCGAGGGCCGCCACTTCACGCGAGGAACCTTCGCCCCAGCCTTCGCCCGCGAGCAGCATCCCGAAGCCGCCGTTGCGGATATCACCGGGTTCGACCAATCCGCCATTGCCGAGCGATCGCAGAACGAGTGTTCCGAGCCGTTCATCGTAGTAATAACAGTCGGGATTCGCTTTGATGATCGCATCGGTGGAGACGTGGCTGTAGAGCTGGTCGAGCGGCGGCATGGCGTCGAGGTCTTCGCCACGAAACTGCTTTTTGAGGAGGGCAGGGTCCGCGGTTAAATAAAGCGCTCTGCCGCATAGTTGAATGGATTCCACCAATCCGTCTGCATCGAGGAAGACATCGACATTTCCGACCTTCCGGATGGCCATATTTCGAGAATACCATGCGACCGTTTGGGGTAGCGCGCGCCACTCCAGAACGGACATTTCACGATCGGCTTTGTCATCACGCGGCATCCATCTTAGACTCTCATGGCAATTTCAAGAACATAACCGGGGTGAGCAGCACATGAGCAAAGCGGTTGTAACAGCGGACACCGCGTTTCAACAGTTTCTGGAGACCGAACGCGCCAAACCGGTTCAGCGAAATCTATTCACCGGCGAGCCTGAACCATTACGCGTCGAGGTGCCGGATCAGGTGCCGGAAGACGAGACCGCCATCGATGAAGGCATTTCACTCGTAAAAACGGAAGACATGGCGCAGTTAATTGTTTCCGGGTTTGGCCTTTATCTTGGGAAGAAGAGCGAACGTTTGGTTGTGCGGAAAGATAAGACGATCGTCTATCAGTTCCAGAACTGGTCATCGGTTCGAAAGGCATCTCGATTTCATCGGACCTGATGGAGGAGCTTTGCGTTCGCGGCATCCGGATCAATTTTTGGGGCGGCGCGGGCAAGCCGTACGCGCTGGTTTCGTCTCCTTATTTGAACGCGACCATTCAAACGCGGCGCGATCAGCTAATGGCCTTCAATGACAATCGTGGTTTTGAGTTTTCCCGCGCCGTCGTTGAGGGCAAGGTACGGAATCAAGAGAAGCTCGTTCGTTACTTCGGAAAGTACTTGAAGAAGGCAGATCTGGAACGCTTCGACCGCATTAATGCGATAGCGGATTCGCTGGCAGCCCAATCGAAGAAAGTTAAAGGCGTGATGGCGGCAACTGTAGATGAGAAACGCCACGTGCTTATGGGCGTCGAAGGTCTGGCAGGCCGATTGTATTGGGATGCTGTCGCGGAAATCATCGGCAGCAGGACGGAATTTCTCGGCCGCGAACATCGCGGTGCGACAGACATGGTGAATGCTGCTCTCAACTATGGATATGGGATCCTGTACGGCAATGTTTGGGGCGCTGCGTTGAATGCCGGCTTGGAGCCTTTTGCCGGCTTCCTTCATGTGGACCGGCCGGGCAAACCATCTCCGGCTTCTGCAGTTTCTTTGGAGCGATTAGTGCGGGGCTGAGGTGGATCGCTTCAATTCACATGCTTCTTGTTGACTCGTGATGGGTCATCGGGAATCAAGTGGTCTCGCCGGCGTGGCGGCTCGACGTGTTCCGGCATTTTGAAATCCGGATACACCTGCGAATACAGCTGCCGTTGCTCTTCGGTGGCGTAGTACTTGAGGTAGATCGACATGTCATTGTCGGCGCCGGTTTTCGTCATATCAATTTGCATTGTGTGACGGGGCAATATGACGAACTCCTGCCGTAGTGTCTGCCTCCACAATTGTGTGTAGAGCTCGCGGTCGCTAAGATGATCGGTGTTGCCGATCACGATGAATCGCGCAAGCAGCGCGTGGATGACCTCCCAAAGCTTGGCAGTTAATTCTCTGTCGGTCAGCTTCTCCGGCTCCGGAAGCTCGATTGCGGATTCGCCGAGCACGTCCAACAATGTTCTTCTCGGACAGCTTTCGAACGCAAGAACCGCATCGACGAACGGTTGTTCCAATTCTGGTGGGCCGTCCGTGCGCCCGAACACAGATTGTTCGTCTATGCCAGCCCGGATTTTTTGCTTCAGGTTTTGGATTCTCGGTTTCATCGAATCGAGTCTTGCGAGTGTGATGCCAAACTAAGCAAACACTCTAATGAGTCGTCGCTTGGGGAATCCCGCGATGCCCAACATATGCCACAAATCAAAAATAAACTGTGCCAGATGTGGCCTGCACGCGCGAGGCAACTGCCTTCCACATATGTGGTCATCAGGAGTCGCCGGGTATTACCGGATGCTCCTCACGAAAGACGTTTCCACTGCAATTCGGTTGTGCCGGAAATCCAGATGCAAACGAAAGGGATAGTTGGAGCGATCAAAAAAGATAGGATCACGTACTATCACGAGATCGGCCCATCGGCGATGTAGCGAATCTGGGGTTATGACTCGAGATCAAGCGGAGCGCCGTCAAGATCTTCTGCTCTGTCGATCTTGATAAGCACGCCGAATCCTGTCTTCTGGGGATCGCGATCCTTCTCGGGTTGAATGAGGCGGTTCCAGATCTCCTCGTACACGGGTCCGGATTTATAAAGTGTGGCGATGCCATAGAACCGGGCAATGCCACCCTTCGGCAGTATTGCAAGCTCGCGAAGTTGCGGTTTCCTGAAGAAGACGGTGATCTTGGTTCCGTCTTTCAAAGTCTGATTCGTCGTGCCCTTGCCCCGCTCCCATAACGCGAGGTGCTCGTCATCGAAGACCATCGTGCTGCCTCGCGGGCTCACCTGTGCGAAGCCATTCGGCAAGACTGTAGCAATCAGGCATACGTTGATTGGGAAAGCAGTGTTGATGTGTTCGTCGAGAACGTTCGGTATTTTGGCCAATTGGAGTCCTCGGGGGCGGCCTCAAAACCGCCTACAGTTAGCGTGTCGATGGCAGCGCGAATGCTGTGAAAGTCAGCCCCGCGGTCGTGACGACCCACTGGCGGCCATCGAGCATGTAGGTGACAGGGGCGGAGCCCCAAACGGGCGCACCGAGCTGGAATTTCCACAGCTCCTTCCCCACGGCTGCGTCGAACGCGTAGAAATATCCGTCATTGTCGCCGGTGAAGAGCAGGCCTGACGCCGTTGATAGCAGCCCGCCGGTCAGGTCATGCGAGACTGTGGACGGATACGGGCGGTATCGATGTTCCCAACGGCGCTGACCTGTTGTTGGGTCGATTGCACGCAGTGCGCTGAATTGTTCGAATCGTTCGACCAGAACGCGGCCACCGCTGGGGACGCGCACGCCCAAACCGATCGGCTCCGGCGGTTTTTTCGGTTCCCAAACAGCGCAGGTTTCATGAGCGGTAACGAAGAATAATTTCAGGTCCGGATCGAACGCCGGCGGCTGGAAATCGGTACCGCCGTGATTGTCCGGCAGACACTTTTCGGGAGACCCAATATCGTCGAGCACAATTGGCCGCCCGTCCGGACCAATTTCTTTGGCCCAGTTTGGACGATCGATGAATGGCTTCGCGACCAGTAACTTCCCTGATTCACGGTCAAGGGTGTAGAAAAAGCCGTTGCGGTTCGCAACCATGATCACTTTTCGAGGCTGGCCGCCGATTGTCAGGTCCGCTTGCACGGGTACGTGCGTCGAGTCCCAGTCGTGAACATCATGCGGAGTGAACTGGTAATACCAGCGCAGCTTCCCGGTATCCGCATCGAGCGCAAGAAGCGAGCAGGTGTAGAGATTGTCGCCCTTGCGATCGTCGCCGTAGTAATCGGGATTGGGATTGCCCGTGCCGTAGAAGACAAGGTTCAACGCAGGATCGTAACTACCCGTCACCCATGCCGCCCCACCACCACGCGCGGCGACCTCGGGGTTGGGCCAGGACTCACCACCCGGCTCGCCAGGCAGTGGAACCGTGTAAAAGCGCCAGATGCGCTGGCCGCTATTCGCATCATAGGCATCGATGTAGCCGCGGCTTGAGAAATCTCCACCGGCTACGCCGATAATCACTTTGTTTTTAACAACCAGCGGCGCCGCGGTGATCGCGTTGGCATTTTTCAGATCGCCGACGGCGACGTCCCAGATCAGATCCCCAGACATGCGGTCGAGTGCCACAAGGTGCGCATCAAGCGTGCCCATATACAGGCGATCACCAAGAATGGCAAAGCCGCGGTTGACGGGACCGCAGCAGACCTTGGATGAAAAATTTTCAGGCAGCCTGCGGCGATAGCTCCAGATGGGACGCCCGGTGCGCCCATCGATTGCCCAGGCCTGATTGTTGTTGCCGGTTACGTACAGAATGCCGTCGACGACGAGCGGCGTATTTTCGAGGCCCCGTCCCGGCAGGCCCGGTACATCGGTTTGGAACACCCACTGCGGGACGAGTCCGCCGACATTTTGCGGCGTCAACTGCTTCAACGAACTGTGCCGCTGCCCGGCATAGTCGCCGGAGAACGTCAGCCAGCGCGATGAATTCTTCAAGCCATCCAGCAGGTCTTGCTCGGTAATCGGACGCTGCACCGGTTGCGGCTGCGCAGCTGTTGTCAGGAGACCCAGTGTAAGGATGAGCACTGTCACCGAAAGGATTCGCCCTATCGTCATGCCGTTGCTTATACCGTAAACAAAGGGCTGCGAGCTAACAGTTTTGTTTTTTGCGCTTAAGTTTTGCGCACGCCGGAGGCGTGTCAGGGAATTAGCCGGGATTAAGCGAGCGGGAGCGAGCGCAACCCCCGGTTGCCTAAAACCAAAAAACAGCCGCACCCTGGAAAGGGTGCGTGCGAGGGAGCCTCGACACCCCTTCAGGGTGCGGATTCCTGAGTGGTCGCCGTATTCCAGGGGTACGCAAAAAACGCGTACCCCTGGCTAATCTCCTGGCACCGCTCCGCGGTGCGAAGCGTTCTGAAGGCCAGGATTCGTATTTACGTCTCGAAGCCCCAAATGTCCAAACTCCAGAGCATGGCTCCGCGGTGCGTGTCCCGCCACAGTTTGCTTTACTTGTGTTCGGGATATCAGGGAAAATGAGTCCGGTAAAGCTTAAACGACTTGTTGGAGGAGGACGCGAATGCGGCGGATACCGACGTGCGCACTCATTGTAGGCGCTTGTATCGCCGTTCTTGTGTCCGGGTTTGAGACTGCGGCGCCGCAGAACCAGTCCGCCCCAACATCAGCCGCGCCGCGCGCGATCCTCGACAAATACTGCGTCACTTGCCACAACCAGAAACTGCGGACCGGCGGGCTGGCGCTGGATATTTTAGATGCGGCGAATCCCAGCGCGAACGCGGAAATGTGGGAACGCGTGATTGCAAAGCTGCGCGCCGGTTCGATGCCGCCGCCGGGAAATCCGCGGCCCGATGTGGAAACGTATCGCACTCTGGCGAGGTGGTTCGAAAATGAAATTGATCGCGCCTGGGCTGCCCGACCGAACCCGGGAAGGATCGGCGCAGTCCATCGACTCAATCGCACCGAATACAACAATGCGATTCGTGATCTGTTTGCGATGGATCTCGACGTGAAATCGTTACTTCCCGGCGATGAGACAGCGGACGGAAGCTTCGATAATTTTGCGGACTCTCTCTCGATTTCCACTGCACATTTGGAGCGATATCTATCTGTAGCCCGGCAGGTCACACGACTGGCGACGGGTCTTCCCCCGGCAAATCCGAAGGTCGACCGATTCGAAATTCCTCTGCATGTCCTGCAGGATGACCGCCAAAGCGAAGATCTTCCACTTGGATCCCGCGGAGGAATTGCAGTCAACTACAATTTCCCGTCCAACGGCGAGTACCTCATCAAAGTTCGCCTTCAACGGCAATACCAGGATTACATCAAAGGCATGGGCTGGCCGCAGCAGCTGGATGTCCGGCTGGATGGAAGACTGCTCAAGCGGTTCACTGTCGGAGGCGCGGCCAAGGGAAGGCCCGCGGCCGCCAGCTATGCGGGCGACGGTGAGCCGGGCTTTGCGGGCGATGACGAGTGGGAAAAATACATGCAGATCGGGGGAGATGCGGGGCTAGAGGTCCGCGTACCGGTCGAGGCAGGTCCGCACGTCGTAGGTGTGTCGTTTGTCAGAGAGCTGTGGGAGCCCGAAGGTCTTCCGCAACCGCTGCAGCGCGGCCGCGTCATCACCAATGACCAGGTCTACATGGGCTACGCTAATGTCGGCGTCGTGCAAATCGGCGGTCCTTACAATCCGGCTGGACTAGCGAAAGATACTCCAAGCCGTCGCGCGATTTTCGTTTGTCAGCCAAGAGCCGCTGCGGAAGAGAACACGTGTGCCGGCAAAATTCTTTCGAGAATGGCGCGGCTGGCTTACCGGCGGCCTGTGATGAAGGAAGACGTTCAGACGCTGGTGGATTTTTTCAGTACTGGCCGCAAAGAGGGTGGAAGCTTCGATGCGGGAATCCAGTTCGCACTGGAAAGACTCCTTGTTGATCCGGACTTTCTGTTGCGCGTCTATCGAGACTCCAGCCAAAGTGAAGGGGTCTACCGGTTGACCGATCTCGAAGTGGCATCGCGGTTGTCGTTCTTTTTGTGGAGCAGCATCCCCGATGAGCGGCTCCTGGATTTAGCCGAGCGCGGGCAGCTCACGAATCCGCAGACGCTCGAAAAAGAAGTGCGGCGGATGCTGGCCGACCGGCGCGCCATCGACTCGCTTGTGAACGATTTCGCGGCGCAATGGCTGACTCTTCGGCGCGTCGGGGAAGTCATCGTCGATCCGGAACGTTATCCCAATTACGACGAAAGTCTGCTGCAAGCTTTCCAACGTGAGACCGAACTCTTTCTCGCCAGCACGGTGCGCGAGGACCGCAGCGTTACCGAACTCCTGAATGCGAACTACACATTCGTGAATGAACGGCTGGCACGGCATTACGGGATTCCCGGAATTTACGGCAGCCGCTTCCGGCGGGTCACGCTGCCCAATCACGATCAGCGTGGAGGTTTGCTGGCGCAGGGAGCGTTGCTGGCAACCACATCGTATCCGGATCGTACTTCACCCGTGCTCCGCGGCAAATTTCTCCTGGACAACATCTTCGGTTTGCCGGTGCCCCCGCCTCCTCCGGGAGTCGATACGAATCTGGCCGACAACAAGCCTGGCACTGCTCCGAAATCGATCCGCGAGCGATTGGCGCAGCATCGTACGACTGCTACTTGCAACAGTTGCCATTCGGTGCTGGATCCGCTCGGATTCGCGCTTGAAAATTACGATGTGATCGGTGGCTGGCGCAGCATTGACGAATCCGGGAAACCGGTTGACGCAAGCGGTACCACAACAAGTGGGAGAAAGGTTGAAGGCCTTGCGGGGCTGCGTGCCGCGCTGCTCGATGATCCTGAGCAGTTCCCGCGCACCCTTACTGAAAAATTGATGGCGTACGCGCTCGGCCGTCGCATCGAATACTACGACCGGCCGGCCGTGCGGAAGATCGTGCGCGACGCGGCGGCACAGAACTACCGCTGGTCGGCGCTGGTTTTGGGCATTGTGAAAAGCCCAACGTTTTTGATGAGAGCGTCACAGACGCTGTCGAATTAGCCGGTTTTCAATAAGGAGAACGAGCATGAACTTCCTCACTGCGAAATCATTGCCGCGGCGGACGGTTTTGCGCGGAATAGGCGCAAGCCTGGCCTTGCCATTTCTCGAGGCGATGGTTCCGAGCGCGAGAGCTGCGGTGAAACCCGTGAACCGTTTCTTGACGTTTTATGTACCGAACGGCATGGCGATGGAATACTGGTCACCCAAAGGCGAAGGTGCGGCATTCGAGCTGTCTCCGATTCTCGAGCCGCTGGCGCCGTATCGGAATCAGATGCTCGTGCTCTCGGGTCTCCACGCAAGCTGGAATTACATTCATGCGGGAGCATCGGGATCGTTTCTCACGGGTACGCCGCGTGGTGGGCGCAACGAGGTTGAGATCTTTGCCGATGTTTCCATCGACCAATTGCTCGCGAGGCATTTCAGCAGTGAGACTCAAGTGGCATCGCTCGAGCTCTCGATGGATGCGCCGGCCAACGCTGGCGCATGCACCGGCAATCTGAGTTGCGTTTACACACACACGCTCTCCTGGCGCAGTCCCACGCAAGCCCTACCGGTGGAATATAACCCGCGAGCCGTTTTCGAGAGGCTGTTCGGAGATACCGGCAAAACCGATTGGGCCGCCCGCGAGGCGCGGATGCGGCAGAACAAGAGCATCCTCGATTCGGTTACCGGCAAGCTCGCGAATCTGAGGCGGGAACTTGGTCCGAAAGACCAGAGCAAGGTTGCTGAATACGCCGATGCGATTCGCGACGTCGAACGCCGCATCCAGAAAGCCGAAGAACAACGCGATGTATCCCTGCCGGCGATGGAAGCGCCTCAGGGTGTGCCGCCTGTTTTCGAGGACCATCTCACACTGATGCTGGATCTGCAGCTTCTGGCTTTTCAGGCGGACCTGACGCGCATCATCTCCTTCATGATCGGCAAAGAACAGAGCGCCCGGCCATATCCTCAAATTGGCGTGCCCGAAGCGCATCACCCGCTGTCGCATCACGATAATGTTCCGGAGTTGATCGCGCACATGTCGAAGATCAACCGGTATCACGTCGAGCTGTTCTCGAAATATCTGGCAAAGCTCCGCGCGACATCGGATGGTGATGGTTCGCTGCTGGATCACATGACAATCTTGTATGGTTCCGGTATTTCCAACAGCCAACGTCATGCCGGCGACAACTTGCCGATCATGCTGGTTGGCGGCGGAGCGGGAACGCTGAAAGGCGGCCGGCATATCGTGTACAAGGAGAAACCATCAATGGCCAACCTGCTGGTCACACTGATGGACAAGATGGGCATGCCCGTCGAGAAGGTCGGTGGCAGCGACGGCAAACTTCCATTGGATACGCTATCCGGAATATGACAAGAATTATTCCTTCTCTCATGTGTTTGTCGCTGTGTGTCTTGGTCTTCACTCAAACTTCGCATGCCGCGATTCGGCCTCCGCTCCTCGACGCCGCAAAGAGTGGCGACAAACAGACGGTGCAATCGCTCCTGCAGAAAGGCGCGAATGTCAACGCGACAGAGGGAGACGGCACTACCGCGCTGCACTGGGCAAGCTACCGCGATGATCTGGAAACCGCCGATCTGCTGATTCGCGCGGGCGCCAAAATCAACGCGGCAAACGATCTCGGCGCGACGCCGCTGTGGACAGCGTGTCAAAACGGAAGCGAGGGGATGGTCCGCCGGTTGTTGGGCGCTGGCGCAAATCCGAATGCAAAGCTGCTGCTGGGTGAGACGTTGCTGATGGTTGCATCGCGAGGAGGCTATCCCGCCATCGTCGAGCAGTTGCTCGCAAAAGGCGCGGACCCGAACGCCCGTGCCGCGCGGGGTCAGACGGCCCTCATGTGGGCGGTAGCTCAGAAACATCCGGAAGTGGTGAAGGCGTTGCTAGCGCATGGCGCCGATGTCCACGCTCGCAGCAATTCGTGGAGCGACGTCATGGCCGTGCCGCCGCATGGCTATCTCGAATACAACCGTGCCATTCCCCACGGTAACGATACGCCACTGCTGTTTGCGGCGCGCGCCGGCGATCTCGATTCGGCCAAGCTTCTTGTCGCTGCTGGCGCTAAAGTCAACGATACCGACGCATGGGGCATCAGCGCGACCGCTCTGGCGGCGCATTCTGGATTCACAGATCTGGTCGAATTTCTGCTCGAGAACGGCGCCGATCCGAACGCGGCAAAGGCCGGGTTCACGCCACTGCACGAAGCGATCATGCGCCGTGACGAACGGATGGTCAGCGCTCTCCTTGCTCATGGCGCCGATGCGACCGCGCCGCTCCAGACGTGGACGCCGACCCGCCGGTCTTCCCGAGACTACAACTTCGAGCCTGAGTTGGTCGGAGCCACACCCTTCTGGCTTGCGGCCCGATTCACCGAACCCAGCATCATGCGCCTGCTCCTGAAGCATGGCGCGGATCCGCTATTTGTCCACCGTTCCGACAAGATTGTCGAGGGCCGCGGCGGCAACCCCTTTGACCACAGAAAGGAAGTCACGACCACTTTGATGGCTGCCGCTGGAATGGGCGGCGGCGGAGCCGCTTGGGTGGAGGTGGATCGCTCTAAGCGCGAAGCGCTCGCACTTGAAGCCATTAAGCTGCTGGTCGATCTTGGTGTCGATGTGAATGCCGCCAACACCGACGGCCGCACTGCGTTGGACTCCGCACGAACTCTTAAGTTCGATTCAGTGGTTGCGTTTCTCCAGCAAAAGGGCGCCAAAGCCGGCGCACCGGGCGCACCCAACAGAGGCGGCCGGCAATAAACACATCGGGGACCAGAGCGCTGCCGTCCGCTTGCCCGTTACTCGCGAATGGACCTGCCATGACCCACACATCCGCAAACTAGGCACAATCCGCAGCGATCCTTATTTCAAATCTCACTTGGAAACGAAGGAGCAATTCGATGTGCGGCGGCAGTTCCGGGTTGTGGTGGAGCAGGAGATCGTCTCGTTTGTCCCGATTCATGACTGAGCCTGATCCATTATATCTTCGGGACAGTTCTGTAGGCGCCGGCTTTAGCCGGCGCTCTGGGTTTTGGACATTTCGCACCGCGGAGCGGTGCTGGGAAATTAGCCAGGGGTACGCGTTTTTTGCGTACCCCTGGAATACTTCGATCCTCTGGAATCCGCACCCTGAAGGGGTGTCGCGGACTCCTCGCACCCCCGCCGGGGTACGATTCTTGGTGCGTCTCAATACCAGGGGTACGCAAAAAACGCGTACCCCTGGCTAATCTCCTCGCACCGCTCCGCGGTGCCGAAGCGTCTGTCCTTCAGCGACACTCCAGTTTTGCTAATTTATCGCGCAGAAAGTACGTTTAAAAATGTCCAAACTCCAGGCGCCGGCTTTAGCCTGGCTTTAGCCCGCGCCTACGCACTCATGTTACCCGCTACTTCGCCTGCGTTGCAGGGAAGCGCGCGATGCGGTCGCCGCGGAACGATCCGACCCACAGCTCTTTTCCAACCTCGATAGCTACGGTGCCGGCGCCAAAGACGTCACTATTCGGCTGGCGAATAATCTCCTGCACCTTTAACGTGTTTGGATTGATTTTGACAATATTCGTCGTCTGTGTACCGGGGGCGGCGCCGCCTTGGCCTACGGCTAGAATTGAGCCATCGGCCGCCCACCGGATATTATCGACGCGGAAGCCTAAGGGAATGTCTTCACGTTTGACGGGCGTCTGCCCACGCGACAAGCGGAAGAATGATTGGCTGCCCCACGCCGCGACATAGAGCCATTTGCCGTCCTTTGAGACTTCGAGGCCATTAGCGCCTGCTGCCTCGCTGCCCGGAATGATCTTCCAGCCTTTGCCGGTATGCCATTCCCAGATTTCACCATTCTTTTCGCCTGCCATCATCTTCGTGCGGCTACTGGCGTCGCCACTACGCACGAGGAAATTTGTGGCGGCGAAACTGCCTTCGGGCAGCGGGACGACGGAGTTCAGACCAATCAGTTCCGGCGCAACGGCGCACCCGATCCAGGTCAGGGCTGGTGGTTTACTACGGGCATCCACCTCGAAAATTTCGACAGACTCTCGACCGCCGTGATGAACCGCGTAGAGCGTATGGCTGGAGTTCCTCCCCGCGCGAAGAGCAAGCCCGTGTGTTCTGAATTTTCCTTTTTCCGCGGCGTCCGGCGGGCCGGGACAGGAATCGTAGGTCTTCGCGTCCAGCTTGTCCTTAGCCGTTGGAGCCGGATACGCCATTGTAGTCGTCAGGTCACGCGTATTGATCAGGCGAATTCCGCCGTTTCCACCGAAGTCGGATGCAAAGACCCATTCGGATCCGGGCAACGCGACCAGATCTTCCGGAGCTTCTTGACCGCAGACGAACTGAACGTTTCCGGCCGGATTGCACGGCGCGGGTACTTGTAACATGAGGAACAAGGCGAGCAACATAAGACCTTCCCTGTGTACTGTAGCGGCGGTCTATTCTTGAGGCTGCGCGCTTTCGCGCTTGCGCTTCGCGGACCGCCGCTACAGTAAGGCAGTGTTATGAGATCATGACCTTCCGCGGATGCTGTGAGTTGTCTTCGAGGAACGACTTTTTATTTTCCAGATCCTTTTCGGTCGGCTGCACTTTTCCGGTCACGTCGCTCACACGCGAGACGAGCGTGTGTTCTCCGGACGTAGGTCGCTCCCACATAAAGGTGAAGAGTTTCCACGAGTACTTTGCTTTCGTGGAGGGGTCGAGCGTCGCCGGCTGCCAAGGTCCTTCGTCGATGCGGACGTCGACGGATTTTATGGGCGTGCCGTCATTCAGTACGACGCCCAGAACCTTGTACCGCGTGCCGTCGGTTGTGACGCGCGCGATGAACGACTTCAGTTGCATGTGGGTCACTGCGGTCTCATTCCACTTCATCTCGCCGTCGATCATTTCGCCCCTGACGGTGCGGTACCAACGCGCCTGAAATTTGCCCAGGAACTGTTCCTCCTGGATGTGGATTTGCGACAACCACTTCACGTTTGCCACGCCGTACCAGCCCGGCACGAGCAATCGAAGCGGAGAGCCCTGGTGTTTCGTGAGCGGCTCACTGTTGAGAGCCCAGGCGAGGAACGGCTCATTCGACATTGCTTTCTCGCGTGTCAGGCTTCGTCCGAATTGCTGGTCAAGTTTGTACTTTTGAGTTCGAAATTCGACTTCTTCCTCGCCGTGATCAGCACCAAAGAACACGAACTCTCGGGCCGGCGCTTTCACACCTGCCGAATCAAGAACTGTCTTCAGGGGAATTCCAGTCCAACGGCCGTTGCCGGAGAGGCCTTGTAGAGGACGGCGGTTGCCCGAACATTCGAAACCGGCGATGAGTTCGGTGCTGCCCATCTTCTTCAGCTCATCGAGCGATAGCGACTTCGGGTGGTCCACCAATCCCGTCACTTTAAGACGATAGGTCGCCAAATCAACATCAGGGTGGCCGTAATGCTGAGTGGTGAAGAATTGATCCTTGGGCGTAAACGGACCGTCGATCTTGCGGATGTCGAACGTGCGCCGGTCAGGGGCGGGCGTGAAGTTCGCGTTCGCGGGCAAGTCGGTGAAAGGGACTACCGTTTCGCCTTGTGCTAATGCCGGAAGGGCCCATTCCGGTATGCCGAAGACACTCAAGCCCGCCAATGCCAGGCTTCCCTTTAGAATGTCCCGGCGTGTTCGTTTATTCATCATATGCGGCTCCTCCTTTGTCGCTGCTGTTGATTGCAGATTATCGGCCGTCTTTGGGTGAATGATCGATCTTTTTTTAATGAGTAGCGTAGAATCGATGGGTTTTGCGCTGTAGCGGCGGTCCGCGAAGCGCAAGCGCGATAGCGCGCAGCCTCAAGAGTAGACCGCCGCTACAGTTGAAAGGAACGTTCATGCGGCTTCAAGGCGTGCTTGGCATC
>QHXA01000323.1:10787-18721 GCA_003222755.1 Acidobacteriota bacterium | reverse complement strand
TGTGACGCTTCGCACGCGATCGTCTTCGACGATGACGACCGCGTTGGTGAACACGCGTCCTGTCCCATCGACCAATTTGCCGAACTTGATAGCCGTGCTTGCCGCAAGGGCCGTCGAAGATGTTGCGAGGACCAATAGGACTACCAGCACTCTCGCACTGCACATGCGCCCTCCCGAGATTCGATGCCTCATGACCTGCCCTTTCGCAACGATGTCCTTCGAATAGTCGCTTGTCTATATATAAGGATGATGATGATTGTCAACCAAGGGGTACCGGATTGCTTGACAGGAAAACCAGCGGACACCTATAACGTTAACCAGCATTAATGTTCGACAAACGAAACTTAAGCACTCCCGAGAATCGAGGAGGACTAAACGTGAAACCCGCCAAGCTGGCCGCACTGATCACGATGGTTTTGCTTTTGACGCTTGCCGTCAGCGCGCAGTTGCCTCAGCAAAGCCGGCCGCAGACAGGCCAACCGCAAATAAATGACGACCGTCTTGAAGCGGCGCATGAGCAATTATTTTCGAATCAGGATAAGGCCAAGGAGGCTAGCCGTCTGACACAAGCCGTCGCCGCCGCGCTGCCGGGCACTGGGGCTTCCTATGCGCCGATACCTCGAAAAAATTTCGTCGACGAATTCGTGTTTGGAAGGATGGAACGCGAGCATATTCCACACGCGCCCTTGTCGGGTGATGCGGAGTTTCTGCGAAGGGCCTACCTGGATGCAACAGGCCTTTTGCCGACGCCCGATGAGGTCCGTGCATTCCTAAGCGACACGGATCCGAACAAGCGTGACAAGTTGATCGACTCTCTGATTGGCACGGAGGCATTCGCCGATCAATGGGCGTATCACTATGGCGAATTGCTCAGAACGGACGACGCCAGTTTTCACCTTTGGACAAAAGAATGGATCAAGGTGGACCGCCCCTACAACGAAGTGTTCTACGACATCGTTACGCCGGTGACCAAGAATGCGAAGGGGCTTCCGACTGCCCAATACTATGACCCCACCGCCTACGTTTCGAATCGCTGCGTCATCTGGACCGACACCGACCACTTAAAAGGTTTCAACCGCCTGGACTGGATCGATGAGGTCACGTCGGATATCGGCCGCGTCTTCCTCGGCATTACCATGGACTGCTTTTCCTGCCACAACGGTGCCGGTCACGCCGACAGCGTGAATCTTTTCCTGGCCAGCATGAAGAGAACCGACTTCTGGCAGCAGGCGGCGTTTTTTGGAAATATGCGGCCCATTGGGACCTCTATCGAGTCGGCGGGAGCGCAGTTCCAGAATGGCCAAAGCATGTTTGACGTTCTGGCCCCTGGATATAACACCGGCGACGATGGCAACTACGTTACTGCAGCCGAGAATCGTTTCCCGCGCGACGGCAGAACCTACTCGCCGGCTTTCCTGCTTATCGGAGAGAAACCGAAACCGGGCGAGAACCCCTGCAAGGCGGCGCACAACGGTAAACATCATTTGGCAGAAGCTGATGGTGATCGGCTTGGTCGAGCCATACGATGGTTTTGATCTGAAGCGACTGGATCCCAAGAATCCACCACCGGCGCCGTGGACAATTCAGCCGACCAATCCCGAATTGTTGGAGGCCTTGGCCGAAGATTTTCGCGGAAACAATTTCAGCATTCATCGTGTGATCAAGACCATTATGAAATCCAATGCCTATCAACTTTCGACCAGTTTCGAAGGTGAATGGAAGGATGCCTATATTCCGTACCACGCTCGCCGGTTCGCGCGTATTTTGAGCGGTCCGGAGGCGGTCGATATCATGGCGCAAGCGACCGACGCCCCTTTCTCAGTCCAGTACTATGGAGAACCGCGCTCGTACGTTAAACAGTTGACCAATCCAAAAAGCATGAAGAGCCGCAATCCTGGGGACAATAATGATGTCTACGCGTTCATGCAGGCGTATTACCAGTCCGAGCGTGCTCTGCCACCGGTCGATAAAAGTATGGCGAGTCCGGTACAAGCGATGATGATGATGTCTTCGCCGGTCGTTACCAAACGTGTTGGTTCTGAAGGAACGACGCGTGTTGCGAATTTATTGAAGTCCGGCAAATCGGACGACGGAATCATCGAAGAACTGTTCCTTTCGAGCCTCTCACGTTTTCCCGCCGCCGGTGAAGTGGAGGTTGGGAAACGTTTGATCGCGGAAAAAGGCAGGCAACGGGGCGTCGAGACCATTCAATGGGTGCTCTTGAACTCTCCGGAGTTTTTACTGAATCATTGAGGAGAAAAAAGCAATGCAAATCGGGAACTGGAGCCGCCGCGAATTGCTGAAATTATTCGGTGTGAGTATTGGCGGCACTATCGTGGGTCAAGCTGCGTGGCCGCGCAAGATTGGAGCACAAAGCCGGAAGGTAACGCCGCTCCACACAGCGCGTAACTGTATTGTCATCCAAAATGCCGGCGCGATGAGTCCGTGGGAGACCCTGGATTTCAAGGACACCAAGTGGACGGCCAAGGACCTGGACATGCGGAAAGTCCACTCGGATTTCTATGTCTCCAAAACGCTCTTCCCGAATTATGAAATGTGGGCATCACGAGCCTCGTTGGTTCGCTCACTGAAAGGAGTCGCGGTTGTTCACTACCCGGCCCAATATCACACTCAAGCCGGCCGCGCGTTGAATACCGCAATTATCAGGGAGGTTCCGGCACTCGGCAGCGTCATCGCTTACGAACTCGAGTCGCAGCGGCGAGAGTCCGACACGTTCCCCACGTTTATGAGTTTTGATTTGTGGAACGTTCGGTGTCCGCAGATTGGACCCGGAATGTTGCCGCCTCGCTTTGCCGGACTGGACCTCAACACGAGCAACGTATTCCAGAGCTTCGGCGACGGGAAGGAGAGCGCGGAAAGCAAATCGCTTTTGTCGGAACGCTGGGAGGCATTGGGCAGAATGTTAGAGGTTTCAGCCGTAGGTAACGAACGGATCGGACCGAAGGCGGAAGAATACAAAGCGTCCTACGACTACGCCATTCGGCTCTTGCTGGATCCGCGATTCAAGAAAGCGCTCGCGTTGACCGAGGAGGAAAAGAAACGTTACGGTGTGGACAAAGACACCGGCGCCGCGAAGTTTGGCCTGGCAGCGCTGCTGGCGCGTAATGTACTGGCCGCCGACGCTGGTGCACGATTCTTATGGGTCAGCAACGCCTACAATGGTGGAAACGGTGTGTTTGATAATCATCAGAACCTCTATGGCCGGGGCGCGAATGCTCCGACAAGGGGGACAGCACTTTCCATATACGACAGCGGTCCGAGGTTTGATCGGGCGTTCTCCAGCCTGATTCAAGATCTGACGAGTATGCCGGGCCACGAGCCTGGAAAGACACTGTTCGATGAAACCCTCATCATCGTAGCTCATGAATTCGGGCGCACTCCGGACATAAACCCTCACGGCGGCCGCGATCATTTCGTTGACGCGTACACGAATCTGTTCATGGGTGGAGGCGTCAAGCCGGGACGGGTGATCGGCAAGACGAGTGACACCGGCGCGAAAGTCGTCGACGTGGGTTGGAAATATAAAGAGCAACCGATGATGGATCACGTGGCCTCGACGATCTATTCGGCTTTGGGCATCGATTACAGCAAGAAAATCGAAGACACGCCATCGGGACGAGCCTACGAATACCAGCAAACGGCTCCTCTTGGTGGTCCCGCGTTTATTCCTCGGACGGGAATCGAAGAATTGTTCGCATGAACAGATCGATCGTCTTCGCCGTTCTGTGTTGCCTTTGCGCCGCTTTACCGATCGCGGCGCAAACGGCAGCGCCGGAAGGCATGGTGTTGATTCCCGCCGGCAAGTTTTGGATGGGCCGTACCTATAGCTTCTGGCGCGATGCATTAGATATCGAACCGCGAGCCAAGAGAGACGACAGACCTGCCAACCTTATTTATTTGGATGCCTTCTATCTTGATAAATACGAGGTGACGAACGCGGACTACGCCCGGTTTATTGAGTCGACAGGCGCTCGACCACCGTGGCACTGGCCCCAAGGCAAGATCCCAAAGGGAGAAGAGCGAGTTGCTGTCTACAATGTCAACTGGTTCGAAGCGACCGCCTTCTGCAAGTGGGCAGGTAAACGTCTCCCAACCGAAGCGGAATGGGAGAAGGCCGTGCGAGGTGGACGAGATCGGAAGGTTTATGCATGGGTAGACGACAACGACCCCGGCGAGCGCGTGCCGGCAGCCATCAATCGTGGCAGGGCCATGGCGGTCGGATCATTTCCGCCCAATGGTTACGGCCTTTACGACATGATCGGGAACGTCATGGAGTGGACCAATGACTGGTATGACCTCAATTACTATGCGTTCATGCCGAAAAAGAATCCACAGGGCCCGGAGACCGGTCTATACAAAAGTGTTCGAGGCGGCGGTTGGACGGAAGGTTTGGGCGAAGACGGACAATTGACGAATTTTTATCGGAACTTCAGTGATCCTGAACTCCGTGGCCTCACGATAGGTTTCCGCTGCGCGAAATAGAAATGCTTATTTCGATTTTGATCACACTCTTCGTTGCGTCTGAGTTCCAAGCTCAGCCTCAGACCGCTAAGCCTGTGCTCAATCCCAACCAATTAGCTGTGGAATGGGTGGATCGACTGAATGCGCTCGACGACTGGCACTTATCTGTGGATGGAAAGGAAGAAGGGGTTGATCAAGTCGTCGATCACATGATGGAACTCTTCGCTCCCGACGTGGTTGCGGAGGTACCGCCACACGATGAAGAACAGAGTGGCCCGGTGATGCTTATTGGCAATGGACAAGTCCGGAAATGGGTCGATAAGCTTGCGAGATCGCGCGTTCAGCTCAACTATATTGTCAAACGTCAGACCGAGAAAGAATTCGAAGGGGAATTAATGGTGTACTCCAAGCCGCTGCCGTGGGGCGGACTTGGTATTTCGTTCCAGATCATCGCGGCCTATTCTTTGCGTAAGGATCGTCGAAGGTTTATGGAGCCGGGCGCGGTGTTTATACAGTATCGCGAGGATGGAAAAATCCAACGGTTCCGCCTGCTTCTAGCAGAGAAAGATGAAGTCATAGAAATAAACGGAGGAGCGCGTTGATGAAAAATCTGCAATGGGTCGCTCTGTTGGCGTGTGCGATGGTATTAGGCGTCGTGAAGATCGCATGAGTACACAAGCCGCGACACAACTGTCCGTGAATGCACATTCATCCGATGTCTCGCGTCGTGTAAATATCGGCCGAGTGCTGTGCATCGCCGTTCCACTCATCGTCTGGTTCGCGCCGCTGGATATGACGGCTCCGGCCAAGCATGGGCTTGCCATCACATCGTTCATGCTTCTTGCATGGATCACGGAAGCCATGGAGTTCGCGTTTGCAGGGCTGATAGGCTGTTATTTGTACTGGGCGTTGGGTGTTGTCGGCTTCAATGTAGCATTCAGCGGGTTTGCCACGGACACGCCGTGGTTTCTATTTGGCGCCATATTGTTCGGAACGATGGCGACCAAAACCGGTTTGGCCCGGCGAGTCGCGCTGCTTGTGATGCGGCGGGTAGGAAGCACCTATTCGCGAATTCTCCTTGGTCTCATCATCGCGGCTGTCTTGCTGACGTTCATTGTTCCGTCGGGAGTTGCCTGTGTGGTGATTATGGCAGCGGTGGCGTTGGGATTCATCGATGCTTTCGGCGTGGGGCAGGGTAGTAACATTGGCCGCGGGATGTTCCTGATCATTACGTATGCTGCCGGGCTTTTCGACAAAATGATCATAGCGGGCGCATCCTCAATCACGGCTCGAGGGCTAATCGAAAGACTAGGTGGCGTCCATGTCCTCTGGAGCCGTTGGTTCCTGGCGTACCTGCCCTGCAGCCTGATCACGATTTTCATTGCATGGCGCCTCATGCTTTGGTTTTTTCCCCCGGAAAAAGCTGCCCTGTCCGGCGGTGACCATTATGTCCGAGACGAGGTCGCGAAGATGGGATCGTGGACGCCACTCCAAGTCAGAGCGGCGCTCTTGACGCTCATCGCAATGGCTCTCTGGCTCACAGATTTTGTTCACGGAATTCCGCCTTCAATGATCGGTTTAGGCATCGGCTTCTGCGCCATTCTGCCTGGTTTGGGAGTGCTCACTGTCGAGGACTTGAAACGCGTCAATTTACTGCCTGTGTTCTTTGTTGGTTCTGCCATCGGGGGAACTACAGCCCCGAGATCGTGCCGAGTCTCGCGCTACAGTACGGCGAGCTCAAGGAAGGAATGTCTTCGTCTCGACCATCGTTCTCTACTGGACCGGGTTTGTCTATCACTTCTTCCTTGCTAGTGAAATCTCGATGCTCGGAACTTCCATGCCGCTGCTCATGAATTTCGCGAAGGCGCACGGTCTCAATCCCCTGCAACTCGGCATGATCTGGTCCTTTGCCGCAAGTGGGAAAATTTTTGTATATCAGTCGGGAGTGATGATCGTTGGATATTCTTACGGTTATTTCGAAGCCAAGGACCTGCTTCGCATCGGATTCTGTCTGACGGTGATCGAATCAATAATCCTGGTGTTGCTGGTGCCGTTTTATTGGCCACTCATAGGAATTCGTTAGGAGATCCAGTGATATCGCCGGTTCGGCCGGTGTCATTCGAGAAACCGCGACTCGCGAGCGCCAGATCCAGCTCGCGCTACGCCTTGAGTTCTGACCGGGTCTGCTCATTGTTGAGGAAGGCGAGGCCACAGGGGAGCCTCACCGGCTAACGTCGTTTGAATGGGGCCGGTCTGGTGAACTTGGCTGAGTCGATTGGGACGTTCGGCCGGACATCGTTCAGCGCAAGAGTGTTCTGCCCATCGGTCCAGGTCACGGTTGTGCGAAACGGTAGCTTGACGCCGGCGACTTCACGGTAGTCGGCGTAATCAATCTGCGTGGGTACAATGCCCACAGCCGTTTTGTTCCAGCGCACCAGCCGCACCAGCAGACCGGATTCATCGAAGTATAGGTTGACCGGAGTTTCTCCCGCGTTGGCGCCTTGAAGGATTTGAACCGGACGATCATCGATGACTGTGCTGCCGACCTGCCACTGGCTAAAAGCGTTCTGGATCGCCGCTGGAAACGACATGATTGCCTCTAACCTGGCGCCGGCCAGGTTTCCTCCGGTCAATGTCACCAACGGCGCCGGCCTCCACTCTTCCGCGACCCAGCCGTTGCGGCCGTCGTAGGTCTTCACGCCGTCTCCCTCACGTAAATGAATGATCTGCGTGCGCTGGTCTGGAGCGCGAGCAAAGATTTCCAGCGGGACATCGGCACCACCCGTATTGAAACCTGAATAAGTTCCTGTAGCGACAAATGTGGATAGCTGAGCCAGCCGTTCCCTGCCGCCGAGCATCCGGAAGAAATATTTATCAAAGACCTGATCCGCTGAAACGTTCCGATCGGGAAAAATAACGATCGCGTTGGGATCTTCCTTGAGCTCGCCGTACTGTAGCGCGAGACTCGGCACGATCTCGGGGCTGTAGTTCCCCCGATGGCAGGTGAAGCAGGACAACCGTGGCTCGCCACGGAAGTACGTGCGGTTGATGCTGTTCATCATGGTAATCATGCCGCGCGCCCGCTGGATCGCAGGAGTTTCAATGGCAAACGCGTCACGATTGGTGCGGATTTCCGGAGAGTGGCAGCTACTGCAGTCGTAGCCGAGGGACGACGCAAACATCCCCATCGCGTCCATGAACTCGTCCACCGGAATGCCTTTCAGAACACGGACGTTCTTGAAGACCGTGTCCGACATCTGCAGGTTCTGATCTGGCCCGGCCTGTCCGGTCGCTGTCATAAGGCCCAGCAGGAACACACTCATTGTCATCATGGCTTTCGAGTTACTGCTGCTTGGGAAAACCCGGCTGCTCAGGCCCGGCTGCTATAAACAACGGTTTGTCCGGCGTCTCGGCCTTGGCGATTCTCGCGAGCGCGCCCCTGGTCTCCACGA
>QHXA01000323.1:3471-10680 GCA_003222755.1 Acidobacteriota bacterium | reverse complement strand
TCGGTCACATCGATGTACACGCGCATATGCGGATTCAACCACTCCACCTTCGTCACCACACCGGTCAATTTGACCTTCTTGTTTGCGTCATACTCGGTATCGAATCCGTGGTGAGCAACGACCGAAACCGTCAGGCAGAAGAAACTGATACCGGCCATCAGGACGCCAAGCTTGATTCTCATTGCAACACCTCCTCTGTAGCGGCGGTCGATGACCGCCGGTAAGCCTAGTTTTAGACATCATGAGCGGTCATAGACAGCCCCCCGCACCGCTCAGCGGTGCCGTGGGCGGTCATTGACCGCCCCTACAGTGCGCACCAGTCACTTATTACTCGTCCCTTTTCCGGGAACGTAGCCGCCTGCGAGACCGACCTGATTGTTCTCGAGGCAGATGAACTCCATCAAGTCGAGGTCCGGGCGCACCAGCTTGGCCGTAAACTTCAACTGAACAGGCCGCGAAAAGGCTCCAGGGTCGTCGATGGTGAATTCGTTGATGAGCGTCCCGTAATTGATGCGCGTCCACCGTTCGATGGTGTGCAGTTTCTCCGTGTGCGGGGTGCCGCGACTATCGAACCAGAATTTTTCGTTGTAGCCGATTGTGTCGATGACGAGCGTGTCGCCTTCCCACCGCCCGATCGAGTGGCCCCACCAGCTCGGAAGCAGATCGTCCGGATGTTTACGGCCATCCATGTAGACCACCCGATGGGCGCCTGCATCACCGGTCTCATGCAAAATGTAGATCTGCGTCAGCCCTTTCGACGTGTACGACATCGCGAACTTCCACGGATACGGGTTGACTCGCGGCACACTCATCGGCAAACAAGCGACATAGGGTTCGTCCTCTTCTTTACGTTTATCTCGTAGTTCTTTTGCCCACGGCAGCAATGGAAGCTCGCCCGGCTTCAGCCCGCCTTCGCTCTCGATGTCCGCGTTCGAGCCGCCAGCCATCCACGGCCCGGTGAGATCCGGCTTACCGTCGGGCAGTCGCGGTACTGGACCGTTGACCAGGTTATCCGGAACTAGTGGAGTGCCGCCCACACTCACTGAGCGCACCCGATTCTGAGCTTGTGGCTGCACCAGCAGCATCAGCGTCAGAACTATCGTTGCAGAGATGACAAGAAGTTTTTTCATGTCAACGCTCCTTCTTCTCTCGATAAATGATCACGTGACGGCCGGTAGCAGTAATGATATCGGCAGCCATCTCGAAAAATGAAGTTTCGAAGATGGGTTTGGCGATCGAGCCGCCTTTTCGGGGCTGTTGAGGACGTTCTCCCAAATCGGTTTCAAAACGGTTGTCCGTTACAAGAATTCCCTTCTCGGCAAGCGATCGTTTGATATTGATTCCTGCCAAGGCTCGTTCGGTTTCATTCAGATACTCCATCGTATTGAAGCAAAAAATAACGTCGTATTTGCCGCCATTTTCAGCGGACAAATTTCCAAGATCAGTCGTGGTCAAATCACCTTGAAAAGGATGGAATTTTTTTACGACCGCAGCTGGGATGGTCAAGCTACGTACGGATACAGAGTCGGGCTCCAGCGTTCGAGGAACCGGGCGGCGACTTTTTTCCGCAGAGATTTCGGCCGTCACTCCCGGAAGGAAATCCCCAAAGTGAGCGACGTAGCTTCTTGTGATCTCATTTGAGAGTTCATTTCCTCCTCTCAACATTGCGGACCCACTGACGAGCATCAACCGATACGGCTTGCCCTGGTTTGCTGCCTCGAGAAGATCTTCCCAAATCAAACAAGTCGATTTTGACGTCTTCAAAATCTGCTCTCTTGGATTTCAAAAGAACGTCCAGGTTCGCGAAAGGTTCGTAGGATTGTTGAGGAATCTTCTCTCCAAGTTCGGGATGGCTGAAGTCCAACCCCGGTCCAACGATGAGGATTCGTTTTGCTTTCCCGGGCAGCAGTTTTCTGGCCGCCTCAGAAGTTGACGCATTGAAGAATGAATCAACTGTCGTACCCATATGAGAGTACGAAGTCGTTCTCAGGCCGCGATCTACAAAACCATAGCTGTCGTCATGGTAGCTTTCTGATGCGAGGTACTTTTGAACTGTGGGATCGAAGACCCAAGATTTTTCAAACAGTAACCGAATGAGTTTGAGAGCGCCTTCTTTTCGATCGGACGGCGACAGATTTTTGATCTGTTTTTCAAACAACGCCTTTCTTGCAGTGTCGGCGTCTGAATCAATCGCCTTGAGAAACAACTCAGCTTGCTCGCTTTCCGAAGAGGCTCGATCCCGGATGACCTGCGGTATTTCTCGACCTGGATAACCGATCTTGTAGCTGAAGTAATAGCCTGTTTCGATCGTTTGAGTGGTCAAGAAATAATCGCCCATCATGTCCAGAAGACCTTCTTCAACTTTGGCCTCGTGTTCATGTTGGATATGGTCAAGATACCGACAGAATGCAGTTCCCTCTGCAGTCGGCACCGAGTATCTCTTCAGATACGGAAGCGCCTCCTTCGAAATCCCTTTGAGTTCGAGGTTGGGAAGTTTTCCGACGACGGAAGGACAGCGCAGATCTTCCTTTTGGAATGCAGCGGTACTTATAAAGAGGACAGCAAAAGCAAGAGATTGCTTTAGCACTGAAGACCTCGCTTCGTCAGTTGATGCGTTGTAATCGATAACTTGCGGCGATACTATGCTTCGTTAACTTGACGTGTCAAATCGTTTGATCAAAGGGAATCAAAGGGAAGGAGGCAACTGTGAACAGGAAGGTATTCTGCGGGATGTTGATGGTTCTGGCTGCCGTCGCAACAGCAAGCCTTGCGCAGGTCAAGAAGTTTTCGCCTGTGACACCGGTAATGCTCTTGAACCCGCCTCCGGACGACTGGCTCATGTTCAGCCGAACATATGACGCGCAACGCTACAGCCCGCTGAACCAGATCACTAAGCAAAATGCGGGCAGGCTCACGCAGGTGTGGTCCAACGCGTTGCCGGCGGGCACGATCGAAATCATACCCATCGTCCATGACGGCGTGATGTACGTCGAAGTCCCATCGCAGGAAAACGGCACGGGACGCACTGCCGTGCAGGCTCTGGACGCGACGAATGGCAACCTGATCTGGGAGTACAAGCGGCCTGCAGGCGGGCCCTCACGAGCTAAAAGTCTCGGCATCTTTGAAGACCTTATTCTGCTTGCAGCGCCCGATGGTTTCATCGTAGCGCTGGACGCCCGTACAGGCCAGGTACGATGGGAAACGAAATCCAGTGGTTCGCTCACCTCCGGAACGATTGTTTTTGGCGACAAAGTCGTCTCAGGACGCAGTTGCACCAGCGGGGGGCGCGTGGATTGTTACATCGTCGCTCACGATGCCAAGACCGGAAAGGAAGTCTGGCGATTCTACACTGCAGCCGGTTCGGATGATCCGGTCGGAGACGCCAGTTGGGGAGGGGCGCCCGAAGCGGCGCGTGCCGCATCTTCATGGGGACTGGGTGGATCCTATGATCCGGTCCGCAAAATGACCTATTGGGGCGTGGCCAACCCCACCCCATACACACGGGCGTCGCGGCATGGCGGCAACAACGAGGCGATCCCGAAAACTGCTCCGGCCGATCTTTACAGCAATTCAACCGTCGCTCTGAATATGGATACCGGCAAGCTGAGCTGGTATTACCAACATCTGCCCGGCGACGACTGGGATCAAGACTACACGAACGAAAGAATTCTTCTGCGAACGAAGGTGAATCCCGATCCCAAGTTTGTTAAATGGATTAACCCGGATGTTCCTCGCAATCAGGAAAGAGACATCGTCGTCAATGTCGGAGAGGGCGGAGGAATATTTGCGCTCGATCGTACATCGGGTCAGTTCTTGTGGGCCAATCCCTTTCCCTACGACGATCCGAATTTCCTGATCTCCAACATCGACGTCAAGACTGGGAAGACGACTATCAACTGGGATGTCGTGCTCAAGAAGCCGGGCGAGCAGCACATCATTTGTGCCTACAACACAAAAAGCTACTGGGCGATGTCTTATCATCCCGGCAAGAATGCGCTGTATGTTCCGTATGTCGATAATTGCCTGGATATGACTCGGGCGAATGGCAACCAACCCGAACGTAGGACGGGTATTCGGCGGCCCGGATCCGATCCTGAAAAATTCGGTGGAATCGCCAAGATCAATATGGCCACCGGCGAGATTCAGCGGATTTACGAAGGCCGCGCCCCAGGTAACGGCGCGACATTGGTGACGGCAGGAGATGTGGTTTTCTGGGGAGACCTCAACCAGAAATTCCGTGCTTTCGATGCCGATACCGGAAAGATTCTCTGGGAAACGACCCTTGGAGGGCCGATTCAAAATAGCACCATTACGTATCGCGTCAATGGAAAGCAGTACGTTGCGGTGGTTACCGGCTTGGGGGCGATCACTGCGAATCTTTTCCCTCAGGCCGGAATCAATCCACAACGCAACAACGCGATTCACGTATTCGCGCTGCCGAATTAGAATCAGCCGTCTATTGCTTTGGCGCGGGCGAGTCGTATCGCTTGTTGCTCAGGCTCACCGGATGCGTGTCGCCGCGATGACATGTCCAGCAGGTGACCTTCTGCTCACCCACAGGGAAAACCCCCGTGCCGGGAAATTGTGAATTGATCTGCCGTACCAGCATGATCATCTTGCGCGCGATATCCTTCCGCGGATTGAGGTCGAATTCCTGAGGCCTTCCGCCACCGTGACAGTAGTTGCAGTCGACGCTGAGCGCGTCGCGAAACTCACCCATTAGCGAGTCCGCACCGTGCACATGCGTGTCCGGAGGCAGCAACTTTAGACTGACTCCGGGTGTCTGGGCTGGAGGCGGATTACCCAACGAGTTACCCCGGTTGTAGAACTTCCTGGGTACCGTTGTCTCCGGCTTCACGCTTCCCCGATGACACGTGCTGCAGTCCACTTCGTGATAACCATCCGGAAAAACCCCGGCGCTGCTTGGGAAACTGGTATCGATCAGCCGCACCATCGCAATCATCTTGCGTGCAATTTCCTTCTTGGGGTTCGTGTCGGCCGCGAAATCGCCTTGCACATGACAATACGTGCATTCCACTCCCAGCGCCTCTTTGAAGCCCTGCATGACAAAAGGAATTTCGGTGTTCGGCGCGAGAAGTTTCAGGTTCTTCGGAGCGGGTGGCGGAGTTGCCCCGCGGCCGCCCGCTTGCTGGGCGAACAGCGAGACCGGCAGAACAAGCAAAAAGATGAGTAGTTGCATTGGTGCATTCTATGACCGCGCGGTTTGCAGTTCAATGAATTCCATTTGCGTCATATACTGTCAATCAAAATTCCTTCTGGACAAGTTCTTGGGGAGGCCAGTCATGCGTTCAATTGGAATCGCACTTTGCTGCCTGCTTCTTTTCTCTGTTGGTGCGTTTGGTCAGGGCGACCGCGAAACGACGGGAACCAAGGTTACTTTTCATAGAGACGTTCTTCCGATCTTGCAGGCCAGGTGTCAGAGTTGCCACCGTCCAGGTGAGATCGCTCCGATGTCCTTCCTCAGTTACCAGACCACGCGTCCATGGGCCAAAGCGATGAAAGAAAAATGCCGCCTGGCGGCCTTGATCCGCAGTATGGGCATTTCGTCGATAATTTCTCCCTTACGCAAACTGAGATTGACACTGTCGCTAAATGGGCCGATGGCGGTGCGATTGAAGGTGACGCAAAAGATGCTCCGCCTCCAGTGCAGTGGGTCGAGGGTTGGCGCACGAAGCCGGACGTCGTGCTGGAAGTGCCTCCATTCGACGTGCCGGCAAGAGGCTGGGTTGAGAACATGATCATGGTGCTGCCGAACCCGTTCAAGGAAGACACTTGGGTAACAAGCATCGAAATTCGCCCTGGAGTGCCTGCTGCCATGCATCATGCGGGTGTCCGTTTCGCGCGCCATATTGATGGTGTGAAGTACGGCCAATTTTTCTGGTCCGATATCAAGCGAGATGAGGCCGGCGTCCACATACCAGAACAACCGAGACCGCAGCGAGTCACATTTTGCAGCGATGACCATAGTAAGGTGTGCCCCGCCCCCGAGACTGACGTGATTCCCGATGGCGCTGCTGCAGGATTTGAGGGTTTTTATAGGCCAGGCGCTGCCCCTCTGGATTATGCCTACTACAATTCGGCATATCTGATTCCGGCGAACACCGACTTGGTCCTCAGCCTTCACTGGACGCCCATCGGCAAGGCAGTTACGGATGTCACGAAGATTGGATTCGTCGTCGCAAAGCAAGAACCTCAACGGCAGCTAAGCATGAGAGCTTTAAAACCCAGGGGTAATGATGGCTGGAGTGATCGGGAACGATGGCGCATTCCGGCGGGAGATTCCAATTGGGAGGCGCCGCCAAAAGATGTGATCTTCAACATGGATACTGAATTGGCCGTGATGAGTATCCATATGCATGAGCATGGCAAGGACATGAAGTACATGTTGATGTATCCGGACGGGAAAGTTGAAACGATACTGAATCAACCGCGCTATGACTTCAACTGGCAGATCACGTACAACGTGGAAAGAACCCTAAAGATACCGAAAGGCACGAAGCTCCGGGTGATGTCGCACTTTGATAATTCTCCGAATAACAAATTCGCCCGCGATCCCAGGAGAGACGTCTATGGCGGAGAACAAAGTTGGGAAGAAATGGATGCTCCGTGGATCGGATTGATCTTGGATAGAGGCGTCGACCCCAAGAATGTCTTCACTGAAAATCCAGGAAACGAAGCCACTTTTTGGAGTCAGACGCCCTCGAACTGAGTTTACGGGCTTTGGATCAGATTTATTCGTTTCGTCGCAGCATTTTCCTAAACGAAGCCTCCTACCAAAGCAGCTTCAAGGCAAACTGGATTTGGCGCGACGTCGTCGCAGTGCTGGTGATGACGCCGGCCGAGGAGCTATAGTTATTACCCTGGAATACCACCGCGTTGGGTTCCGCAAAGTTCGCGTGATTGAAAACGTTGAAGGCCTCCGCCCGGAACTGCAAGTTCCACTGCTCATTGATGCGGATTTTCTTGAACAACGATGTGTCGACGGTGGTCAGAGCCGGCCCGGTTAAGGATCCGCGCGCTACGTTCCCGAACGTTCCAGAGAGCGGCAGCAAGAAAGCATTAGGATCGAAGTACCGGCCTGTTTTCTTGAACCCGTCCGCTCCCAGAACCACGTTGCCCTTGAAGTCGGGATTCAAGTTGGGCACGTCGGGGTTATCCGTATCGCCGGTCCCGGAAACGTTCGCGCCG
>QHXA01000323.1:0-3443 GCA_003222755.1 Acidobacteriota bacterium | reverse complement strand
TGGATGTTGAAGATCCCGTTCCATTGCCAGCCGCCAATGATCTGGCTCAACCAGCCGGTGACCCCGCCGGCGAACCGCTGGCCTTGTCCGAATGGAAGTTGATAGCCGAAATTGGCGTTGAACGCGTGCCTGAGACTGAACGCCGCGATTCCCCTGCTGAGCGCGAGATTGTAGGGATTCAGGATCGCTTTCGGCTGATTCGTGCTGGCGTTGGAGGAGCCCCCCGAATTGTAATCGATGGCCTTCCCTAAGGTGTAATTGCTCTTGAAGCTCAGGCCGCGGCTGGGGCGCTTGATGACGGAGACGTTGAATGAATTGTAGCTCATGGTGCCTTCGAACATCTGGGAATTGCTCTTGTTCTGGAACGGATTCGGGTAACACGGTATGGATGCTCCGGACGATCCGGTACACGTTCCCGTTGGCGCATTGTAGGTGGTCCCTTGCGGTACTGTGACCACGGGTCTGCCGACCCCGCCGCTCATGCATCCCGCAGGGTTCGTGCACACCTGGGAATGAGGCGCATTGAGATTCATCGGAATCATTGTATGGTAGGCTTCCGAACCGACGTAGCTAAGCTGGACCGCGAGATTCTGTGTGATGCCGCGCTCCAGCGCGAGGCTCCATTGTTGAACGGTAGGAGTGTGCATGGTCGGCTCCACTCCTCCCACGGAGTAAATCGCGCAGTTCGCCTTTGCCGCCACCAGTTGCGCATTGCAATTGGGCGGCATGGGAAGTGCCGGGTTGATCGGAGGGATTCGAGTCGAGCCGGAATGCGAGATTGTCCTGGAGATCGTTATGAATGCCGAAACCCGCGCGAACCGCCCAGCTCCCGGTGCCGGTCGGATCCCACGCGAGGCCCACGCGCGGCTGCAAGAGCGCTTTCGCATTATTCTCGGTCAGGCACGAGGACCCGATTAACGGATCGGTGAGTGGCAGCCCAGTGGTTTTGTCAAACAGAAGGTTGGCACACCGGCCCTTCACCTCGTTCCAGCCATTCGTCATCTCGTCTCTCAATCCCAACCGGAACGTGAGATTCGGCTTCAGTTTCATTTCATCCTGGACGTACCAGGCCCCTAACCATTGCCGGTAGCCGACCGGAGTCACCACCACGTTGGCATTAAACGCCGTGGGAGAATCCTGGAGAAAGGCCAGCAGGGTCGGATAGGCGACCGTGCCGGCTTTGTTCTGAGCCGGCCCGCTCTGGTTTTCTTGTACGCGCTGCAACCATCCGCCGAAGCTGAAGGAGTGGTTGCCCCTGGTGAAGCGCACATCGTCGCTGCCGGTAAACAAATTCAACGCATTTGCAGTCGGATCGTTCCCGTTCGCCACCACGATTCCCGAGGCGGCCGCGGTACTCACACCTCCCCCGATGGTGATCTGGCCGGGAACCCGTCCGGTGATGAACACAAGGTTCGCCGGGATCGGCACGGCGGGCGACGTTACCACTGGCGAATAGGCTCGCGTAAAGCCCCCGTTGAGGCTATTCAGAAAGGTGGGGGAGAAGACGTGCGTCTCCTGCAATGAGACCACCTGGCTGCGCGCACGGCTGATCTGGGTGAAATTTGTGTCCGCTCTCGGGTCGATCTTGTCTCCATCGGAGATCAGGTAGTTGACCGAGAACGAATCTTTACTGGACGCGTTGTAGTCAAACCGGGTCAAGCCAAAATCCTCGCGGATCGCCTGCTTGGGATTCGAGATGGCATAGGCGGTTCCCGTGGGCAAGCCGGCATTGGCCAACCCGGCCGGAACGACCAGCTCATTTCCATTCGCCGAGGGCCAGAAGGCGTTGGCAAATGGCAGCATGCCCTGCTTCAGATTGGGAACGGGGACGAACGCACCGCGGTCCGGACAGGAGCTTGCCACACTAGTAGGATAGGCAAGATAGCAAGGCAGCAAACCCTGGCGAAACTGCAGATCGGGAACGACGGCGACGCTGCTCAGCGCCAGCCGCTGCCGGAATCCTTCATAATTTCCGAACAGGAACGCTTTGTCTTTCTTAAGTGGCCCGCCCAACGACCCTCCAAACTCATTCCGCTTGAACGGCGGGGCGGCGTTGGTGGCATCGAAGAAATTCCGGGCGTCCAAAGCGCTGTTGCGCAAGTATTCGAATACAGATCCATGCCACTGGTTCGTGCCGGACGTAGTCACAGTGACGACATGGCCGCCGGCCCGTTTCCCATACTCCGCGCCATAGCTGTGCTGGAGCAGGTTGAATTCCCGCACCGCATCCACCCCGAGGGTCTGCCCGCTGGAGCCGGCGGGCCCGATCGGCTGGCCGGCGGAATTCGCTCCGATGTACTCCACGCCGTTAATCGAAAACGTATTTTCTTCCGGCCTCCGGCCCACCACGGAAAAGAAGTTGCCGTTGAGACCCACATTGGAAGTGTAATTGACCGTGCCGGGCGTGACCATCATCAGCTGGTCGAAGCCGCGGCCGTTCAGCGGCAGGTCTTTAATCTGCGACTCGTTCACTAATCCGGCGGTGGAGGCGAGCGTCGTGTTGACGATGGGAGCTTCCCCCGTCACCGTGACTGTCTCCGCAACAGTTCCGACTTCCAGCGTCAGATTCACCACCGCTTCCTGGCCAACGACCAAATTGATCCCGCGCCGTATTTCCTGCTTGAAGCCCGGCAGCTCTGTGGTGATTTCGTAAGCGCCCACTGGAAGAAGCTGAAAATTGTATCCGCCGGTCTCCCTGCTTACGGCACTGCGCGTCAGTCCGCTGTCGATGTGCTTGGCGGTAACCGTAACTCCAGGTATCACCGCTCCGCTGGAATCGTGCACTACCCCCGAGATGGTTCCCGTGGAGCCCTGAGCAAAAACTAGACAACTTCCCAATGCGATCAATCCGACAATCGCTGTTCCTACTCTTACGAGTACGTGCAGATCTGTCTTTCTCCTCATCACTATCCCCCCTTTTTCGAATTTGATTCATTCAGCCGAATACGCCTTCCGACTTTAGTTGAGGCGGCCGAGTCCCGCTTTGGCGCATTCGTCGGCGACCGTCAAAAAGCGCTGCACGCTTTCATTGCCGACTACATAAGGATGAGTATCACCGGCTTTTCGCTTCGCCAATGCGGGCAGCTTCTTCTTGGATCCGTCGGTATTGGTATGGTTGGACAGGATGATGTCGGCACCCGCCTTTGAGACGATGTCACGGAAACGGCTTGCGGACTTCTCATAGGTTTCGAACCAAAACCGGTCCGGCCGATCCGGTGTTATGTAAGTCGCCCGGTTTCGTAGCCAGTTGAACCCTGTACCGCCCCACTCGGCCGCAAGGTGCGGCTTTCCATTGTCCTTCACCGGAATCAGTGTCGAGATCGTGCCCAGCGTGTGGCCGGGCGTCAGATATAGCGTCAGCGTCGTGTCGCCGAGAGTGAGCCGCTGGCCATCGGCCGCAACCATGTCGCGTTTTGGTTTTGGCCACGCGCCGCGATCACGAT
>QHXA01000322.1 GCA_003222755.1 Acidobacteriota bacterium | reverse complement strand
GCCGGATGTGAATCCTTCCTTTACGGGCCCGGTACTGCTGAAGAAACAGTCGCAGTGGTTCGATCCGGCGGCGTTCTCTCCGCCGACCGTCAGAACCTGGGGCAACTTGGGACGAGGGACCTTGCGCGGGCCGGGACTTCAAACAGTGGATCTGTCGGTGATGAAGAACACATCGCTCAGCGAACGCGTGGCCCTGCAGTTCAGAGCCGAGGGCTTCAACGTGCTGAACCATACGAATCTCGGACCGCCCAATCCGATCGTGTTTTCGGGCACGTCAGTTAGTCCTTCGGCGGGGTTGATCACGACCTTGGCGAGTGATTCCAGACGCATTCAATTCGGATTGAAGCTGATCTATTAACAGCTTGGACATTTCGCACCGCGGAGCGGTGCTGGGAAATTAGCCAGGGTACGCGCTTTTTGCGTACCCCTGGCTAATTTTCTCGCACCGCTCCGCGGTGCCGAAGCGTCTGTCCCCAGAATTCCTCGACATCAGGACTCCTGCACTCACAGTAGCGAAACCGGATCGACATCGATGATGACCCGGGTGCCTCCGATCTTCTTTTCCTCGACGTAGGCCTGAAGTTTTTCCAGCATGTGATGCAGTGTCGCGCGCGACGCGGATTTAATCAGCAGTTGATGACGGTGAACTTTTTTGATCCGCTCGAGCGGGGCGGGAGCGGGTCCCAGGATCCGGACGGTTTTCGACCGCACAGAATCTAGGAACTCACCAACTTCGCGGGCCAAGGCTGCCGCTCGAGCAGGGTCGCGGTCGGTGACCATGATTCCAGCAAGAGCAGTGAAGGGCGGATAGAACATTCCTTTACGGTATCGGGATTCCCGAGCATAAAAGTCCTCGAACCGCTGCGTGACCGCGAGTTGAAAAGTGTAGTGATCAGGAAAATAACTTTGGATGACGACCTCTCCCGGTTCACGACCGCGTCCGGAACGGCCAGCCACCTGCGTCAGCAATTGAAACGTTCGCTCGGCCGCGCGGAAGTCGGGCATCGCAAGCGGAGCGTCGGCGCCAATGACGCCAACCAGAGTCACGCGTGGAAAGTCGTGTCCTTTCGCAATCATCTGAGTACCAACGAGGATATCGATGTCGCCGTTGCGGAATCCGCCGAGCACGCGTTCGAAGTCACGCATGTGCCGCATCGTGTCTCGATCGACGCGGCCAATACGCGCGTCCGGGTAAATCTTCATCAGTTCGGCCTCCAGCCGTTCCGTTCCCTCGCCGACGTAGTGGATATACTCGCTGTCGCACTCGGGACAGCGCGCCTGCGGCCGCCGCGCCAGACCGCAGTAGTGGCACAGCAGCTTGTCAATGGTGCGGTGATAGGTCAACGCGACACTGCAAGAGCTGCATTGAAACGTGAATCCACAACGCCGGCATAAGAGAAAGGCAGCATAGCCGCGGCGGTTCAACAAGATCATTGCCTGTTCGCGGCGTTCGAGCCGAGCCGCCAGACCCTGCAGGAGCCGCTGCGAAAAAATCACCTGCTTGCCTGCGGCGGCGTACTCCTCGCGCATATTGATGATCTCGACATTCGGCAGCGCGCGATCTTCAACTCGCGTCGTTAGCGCAACGTGTCTGTACTTGTCAGACTCCGCGTTGTGGAACGATTCCATCGAAGGCGTTGCGGAGCCTAGCACAGCGGCGGCTTGCGCAAGCTTCGCGCGCATGACAGCCGTGTCGCGCGCATGGTAGCGGGGGATTTCCTCCTGCTTGTAGCTGGTTTCGTGCTCTTCATCGACAACGATGAGCCCAAGGTTTTCAAGGGGAGCGAAGACCGCCGAGCGCGTACCGATGACGATCGGCGCCTCACCGGCATAAATACGAAGCCATTCGTCGATGCGTTGACGCTTGGTCAGTGAGCTATGCAGGATGGCGGTTTTGCCGGGAAACCGGTCGGAAAACCATTCTGTGAGCTGCGGCGTGAGGCCAATTTCGGGAACGAGGATCAGCGTAGATTTGTCGGCCGCGAGGAAATCCTCCGCTGCCCGCATATAAACTTCGGTTTTGCCGCTGCCGGTCACGCCGTGCAGGAGGATGGTTTGAAACCCGGTAACTGTTCGAATGGCATCGAGCGCACGGGACTGATCGCTTGTAAGGACGGGCCGCGGGGGACAAGGGGGCCGCCCCCTCGTCCCCTGCACGCCTGAATGTAAGGGGACGAGGGGGCGGCCCCCTTGTCCCCCGCGGCCAATATGTCGTGCCGAAATTCCCGGTGGAAGCGCGGCTTTCAGAACTTCGCCCAATGGCGAGACATAATATTTAGAGATCCACCGGCACAACTCGAAGATCTCTGGCCTCAGCAATGGCGAACTATCGATGACGCGGGTTATCGGATGAATTTCGATATCCGGCGCTTCATTACGGGAGCCGATGACAAAGCCCTCGATCTCTCGTTTTCTGAATGGGACGAGAACGCGCGAGCCAGACTCTAATTGTTCCTCCGCCTTATAGACAAACGTTCGCGACAGCGGCAGGCACACCGCGACGTCGACGTACATCGGCTCAGGCTCGCAGCCGGAACAGTTCGGCGCGAATCTGCTTCATGTCTTCCCAGACTTCGCGCTTCTTTTCAGGGGAACGCAAGAGATAGGCAGGATGGAATGTTGCAATGACACGCATTCCGTCCATGTCGAAGAATTTTCCGCGCAATCTCGAAATCGGCGCTGCCGTCTGAAGCACGGTTTGCGCGGCGAAAGTGCCGAGGCAGCACACGACTTTCGGACGGATCGCAGCGAGCTGCTTTTTCAAGAATGGATTGCAGGAAGCGACTTCATCCGGCTCGGGATTCCGGTTATCCGGCGGCCTGCACTTGAGGACATTGCAAATGTAGACGTCTTCGCGTTTGAGATTGATGGACTCGATGATCTTTGTCAGGAGCTGTCCCGCCCGGCCGACGAAAGGCAAGCCTTGTTGGTCTTCGTCATAACCAGGAGCCTCGCCCACGAATACGAGTTCAGCGTCGCGACTACCGGAACCGAAGACCAGGTTGGTGCGCTTCGGGGACAGCTTACAGCGTTGGCAGTCGCCGAGTTCGGCGCGGACAGCGTCGAGGTCCTGGACATCTGGGCGGTCATTGCTCGATGCTGCGCGCTGTCGCGCTTGCGCTTCGCCGACCGCCCCTACAGCCAGCGAGTCCACACCGATGTCTTTGAAGAATTGCAGTTGGGCAGCGAGTTCGTTGGGATTCATTTCAGCAATTGCACCACGCGATCCAGAATTTTGTCCGCCATCACACGTTTGGTCACGAGAGGAATTTCCTCGATATGGCCGGACGCATCAATAAGTGTCGCGTGATTCATATCGCTGTCGAAGGCCGAATCAGGACCACTTGCGGGATTCACCACGATGAGGTCGAGATTCTTCGCTCTCAATTTCTCCAAGCCATTTTGGACGTGGTTCTCGGTTTCAGCTGCAAAACCCACGAGCAGTTTGCCGTTCTTGCGAGTGCCTAATTCTTTGAGAATGTCCGGCGTTGGCTCCAAATGCAAGGTGAGGGCCGCCGTGCTCTTCTTAATCTTTTGCGCAGCAATGGATGCCGGCCGAAAATCGAGCGGAGCGGCGGCCTTAATCACCACATCAACGTCAGTACTATTCTCGAGCACGGCGCGCCACATCTCCTCAGTCGTGCGCACACGAAGGATGCTGGGAAACTGAAGTTCAGTAGGGCCCGATATGAGTAGAACGTTTGCTCCGCGGTCGCGTGCAGCCCGCGCGATCGCGTATCCCATTTTTCCGGATGAGCGGTTGCTGATGAATCGAACCGGATCGATATCTTCGATTGTCGGTCCTGCGGTGACCAACACTTTACGACCTTCAAGATCGCGCGGCCGATTCAGCAGATCGGTCACAAATTCGACGATCTGCTCAACAGCAGCCAAGCGGCCTGGCCCATACGTACGGCAAGCCATCTGGCCAACCTCAGGCTCAATGATGTGAACGCCGCGATTGATGAGCGTCTGGAGATTGGCTTGAACGGACGCGTGTTCCCACATGCGCGTATTCATCGCGGGTGCAACAACAACTGGCGCTCTAACCGCCAAATGAAATGTGGTGAGGAAATCATCCGCTATCCCTGCGGCGAGGCGCGCAATGCAGTCCGCGGTTGCTGGAGCGACAAGGAAGAGGTCGATCGACTGTGCGAGCAGAATATGATCGAACGCGCCTTCGAAATCGGTGCCGGATTGAGGACCTTCAAACAGATCGACGTAGACTTTGTTACCGGAAAGCGCTCGGAACGTGAGTGGCGTGACAAATTGCGTGGCTGCTTTGGTCATCAAAACGGCAACATCCAGGCCACCGTCCTGAAGGCGCCGGACAATCTCGGCTGCCTTGTAGCATGCAATTCCGCCGCTAACGCCGAGGGCAACTTTCATTCTGCCTGCTCTTCTTCCTGCTCATCGCCGTCGCGGTCAGGAATCCGGAATTTGACGAGGCCCTGGAGGATTTCTTTCTGAGCAACCTGGGTCGCTTTATGACGCGGTTCCTTCAGCAGAGGAGTGCTGCCGGCTTGAATCTGTCTGGCGCGCAGCGCCGATAGAATCACAAAGCGATATTTGCTGTCGATGTTGTCAGGAATGGTAATCAAGCTAGACCTCCGAACGAAGCAATGATCTCCTCGATGCGACTTTGCTGCCGCCGGGGTGTGGCTGTGCCGCTGCGCATAATAGATTCGAGGAGACGGATGGAAGTTTCCAAAATGTCGTTAATGACGATGTAGTCGTAGTCATGATAGAAAAGGATCTCGCTTTTTGCGATCTCTAGCCGACGGCGGATGACGTCATCGGACTCGAGCATTCGCACCCTCAAGCGCCGCTTGAGTTCTTCAAAAGAAGGCGGTAATACGAAAATTGACGTAGCGTCCTTCAGCTTGGCCTTCACTTGTCGCGCGCCCTGTACGTCGANNCCGGCCTGGATTTGCTCCTCAACGAATGCTCGCGTTGTGCCGTAAAGGTGGTCATTGAACTGCGCCCATTCTAGAAATTCGCCGCGATCCACCATGCTCAAAAATGCGATTCGATCCGTGAAGTAGTAGTCCACCCCCTCTCTCTCCCCCTGCCGGGGCGGGCGCGTCGTATGTGAAACCGAAAACTTCAGATCATTGAAACTTCGAAGTAAGTGCTGGAGTAATGTGGTCTTCCCCGACCCCGACGGGGCCGAGATGATATATAGATTTCCGCGCATTCACAGTTCTAGACTGCAAGTTTAGCATATGAGCCGAGGGGCAGCCCCTTGTCCCCTATTCGATGTTCTGGACTTGCTCGCGAAGCTTTTCGATTTCCACTTTGATTTCGATCGCGGCCTGGCCGATACCGACGCCAAGCTCATTCAGGCCGGAGGTTTTGGACAGGATCGTTGTGACCTCACGGTTCATTTCTTGAAGAATGAAGTCCATGCGTTTGCCCGCCTCATCTTGGAGGTTTTTGAGTCCGGCGAATTGGTCGAGATGACTGCGCAGTCTCGTCGTTTCCTCTG
>QHXA01000321.1:4921-7541 GCA_003222755.1 Acidobacteriota bacterium | reverse complement strand
CAAGCCGGACGTTGTGAAGTCCGATGGATTTCGCGTAGTTCGCGAGGAAATTGTGCGAGATCCACTTGTTCTTATAGTTGTAGGAGGCCGCAGAGGCTCCAAGGCCACGATAATCATCAAAGAAAAAGCCGGGGAACTGTTTTACGGGAGCCGCGTTGACGTAAGACGCATCAAAGCCCAGTTTCGCGACATCGAATCCCTCGCTTGCCGGGGTACAGTCATCCCCGAATTCGTTGTACCCATACCGAACGGTCAGCACGGAATCGGTCGTCGGCGTCGCCGTGTAATTGACCACCGGCGCATAGACTTTCCGAAACAGCTTGTAATTGTTCTGGTCGGCAATTTCTCCCGGCGTTCCTCGGAAATAAACTGGGAATGGCTCGTGGCTGAAGTACCAGGCAAAGGTCCCGCTGAGGGTGTTATGTGGATTGATGTTGTGATCGATCTTTGCGGTAATTTGGTCCGCAACATCATGCAGAACGTCGGTCTTGATGTAGTTATCGACGAGTCCGGATTGATTGGGTTCCGGCCAGTATTTCGTCAGGGCCCGGCCTACGGGGTCTTGACGCTCCACCGGAATTCGATTGCCGATAAACGGAGTGCGAGTAAACCTGCCAGGCCGGCTGGGATCCGATCGTGTCGTTGTCGGGTCAAAGATATTCGCCACGCCTGAAAAGTCACCCTGACGCATCGCGGCAGTTGGAACGTTCATCTTTAGTGTCCACGGCGTACCGGTTTTATAGCCCTCAGTCGTGGCCCAGAAAAAAGTCTTGTTCTTCTGGATCGGTCCGCCCGCCCCACCGCCAAACAACCAGTATTGGAAATCGGCCTTTTGGGAATCGAAAAAGTTTCTTGCGGCCCAAGCTTGTGGACGCTGTTGCACGAAACCTGCTCCGTGCCAGTCGTTCCCTCCGGACTTCATGGTGGTATTGAAAACCCCGCCGCCGGTTCGTCCCATCTCGGCATCGTAGGTATTGACTTGAACCTTCATTTCGGCAACCGATTCGATGTTCGGAATGATCACTGCACGGTTGCGAAGATCGGTGATTGGCACGCCGTCCAAAAGATAATTGTTGCCGCGCATCGGCCCGCCACCCAGCGATAGCAGCGAAGAATTCGTCTGATCCTGCTGTCGTACGTAAAAGGGGTTCCCGTTATGAACCACCGTCGGTACGGTCACCGCGATCATGAACGCGTTTCGCCCAGTGTTTGGGAGCGTACTTAGAACGAAATTGGGAAGCGAAGTACCCGTACTGGCCGTCGCTGTTTCTAAGAGTGGAGCATCCGCGGCAACCTGCACTTCTTCACTCACGGCGCCAACTGCCATCGTGACATCGATATTGACGAACTGTTGCGTTCCAATATTGATGCCGGTACGCTCGAAGGTTTTGAAGCCCTGTAGACTTGCTTTGAGTGTGTAGGTTCCCGGCGCGACAGCGCTGAAAACGTATTGTCCCACTTCATTCGAAACCGTGGATCGGGGAACATTGGTTGCCTCATTCATTAAGGTAACTTCTACGCCGGGAATCAGCGCTCCCGCCGGGTCCGTCACCGCTCCTCGAATGCCGCCCTGAAAGGACTGAGCGAAACCCGATGTCGCGGCCGTGACGAGCCAAAGAATACAAACCAGCTTTCGTCGAATACTCATGGTCGTGTCCTCCCTAAAGATCTCGCAAGCACACGCCAATTTGCGCAGGTGCATCCGATTGGATGCGTCGTTTTGAATGATTCGAAAGGGTGCTTGATGCGGAATCTACTACGGTGCGCGGGCCAGTTCAATTGTTTTAAGCGGGCCTCGTGTCGAGTTGTCCGGTCACGCACGCCGGAGGCGTGCTAGGAAATTAGCCAGGGGTACGCGTTTTTTGCGTACCCCTGGGACTGTATAACTGAGCTAACATCGCACCCTGAAAAGGGTGTCGAGGATTCCTCGCACCCTTTCAGGGTGCGGATTTTTTTGGTTCAGACAGCCGGGGGTTGCGCTCGCTGCGCTCGCTTAACCCCCGGCTAATTTCCTGACACGCCTCCGGCGTGCGCAAAACAGGAGGGATGGTTATGCACAAGTGGGGTCTTCGGCACATTCTATTTGCGATCCTATTTCCCGGGGCGATCGCCGCGATAGAAGCGCAAGTCACAACGGCGACGGTTTACGGCGTCGTGCGCGACGCGACTGGGGCGGTACTGCCGGGTGCCGCAGTGACTGTGACCAACCAGGGAACCAACCTATCGCGTGCCACGATCACCGACGAACGTGGTGAGTTCGCGCTGCCGGCGCTGCCGGCTGGCCGGTACACGCTGAAAATCGAACTAGCTGGTTTCAAGACCTACACGAATCAGGGTCTGGATTTAGGCGCAGGACAAATTGTGCGGCAAACGTTTTCGCTGGAAGTTGGCCAGCTTGCCGAGAACATCACTGTTTCGGAAAGCGCGCCGCTAGTTCAAACAGCGACGGCGACGCAACAGGAGTCGCTCGGAATGCTGCAGGTGCGGGATCTGCCGCTGGCTCGCCGCAACATCGTCGGCCTGATCACTCAAGCGCCCGGCGTGACGGAAAACTCCACCGGCATCGCCGGTGGCGGCAATATCCGCCTCAACGGCGTTGCTGAGGGCGGCACTGCCATTA
>QHXA01000321.1:0-4877 GCA_003222755.1 Acidobacteriota bacterium | reverse complement strand
CGGAACCGGAACGTATGGAGGGCAGAATCAGATCAGCGTCATGAGTATCGAAGCCATTGCCGAGGTTCAAATCGTAAAGGGCATTCTGCCGGCCGAATACGGCGGCGCTGCCGGCGGGCAGGTCAACATGATCAGCCGCTCCGGCACCAACCAGTATCACGGCTCCGCGTTTGAGACTTACCAAAGTCACGTGTTCTCGGCGCGCGATCCTTTTATGCCGGGTACTGCGGTGAAACCCAAAACCGTATTCAACCAGTTCGGCGGTTCGCTTGGCGGTCCCATCGTACGAAACCGCGCGATGTTTTTCGGAGCGTACGAAGGGTATCGTGAAGTTGCAGGTCTGAGTGTCCAGGGCAACGTTCCCACGCAGGCGACGCGAGACCGTGTTCTTGCGGCTTTGCCATTTCCTGAAACGAAGATTGCGCTCGATCAGTTGCCGCTGCCGAACGAGCCGATCAACAACGACATCGGGAGGTTTCGCGCTTCACGCGATCGCGAGCGTCATGATAACCACGTAACGGCCAAAAGTGACGTTGTGATATTTAATGGCAACCTGTCCGCGACCTATACCCGGATGAGACCGTACACAAAAAATCCTTCGATTTATACGACGAACAATCAGAGATTCCTCAACACTCAGGACCGCATCGCAACGCAGTACGTGTTGTCGCGTGGTTCGTGGGTTTCGGAGAGCCGTTTTGGCTGGAATCGCAGTTTCCTCGATCGCGTTCAAGATTTCTGGTACGTGTCCGACCCATCGAAACCTGCGGAGCCCGTGAAGACGAAAGTCGGCCGCCGCATACCTCTGCTGACCGTCAGCGGTCTGTTCTCGACTGTGAGCGCGGAGATTCTGGAGTTGAAAGGCAGGTCGTGGAGCGCAGACCAGAAACTCAGCCGCATCATGGGCACGCATAACGTCAAGCTTGGGTTCCGGTGGTATCGCCAAGGTGGGAGCAAGACGAACCCGCAGAATCCAAACGTGTCCTTCCTAAATCTCAACGACCTTTTGGCAAATATTCCCAACTCGATCCTTCTCAACAATGGCAAGCCGCCACATGATGGTCATCTGGATGAATTCGGCGGATTCATTCAAGATGACTGGCGCGTCAACAAGTCACTCGTGCTTAATCTTGGCCTGCGTTACGACAACTATTTAGTTGTCCGAATTGAGCCCACGACGAGCACTCCGGCGGAGATCGTCAATCTCGAACCACCAACCGATCTGCGAAAGATGGATTTCGGAGGATTTCGCGATCCCAAGAAACCGTACGACCCGGATCACTTCAATGTCGGACCGCGCGCCGGCTTCGCCTGGACGTTGAGTGAAAAGAGCCAGACCGTCGTGCGGGGCGGCACGGGCGTTCTCTTCAGCCCGCACTTATTTGCGACGCTTCAAAACCTCGTGTCCGATCCCTTCGGTGCGGCAGATGTGCAATGGAACCGCACAGAAGCCGCGGCACGGAATCTCAAATGGCCCGCCTACGGTGAGGATTTGCGGAATATCTACCTGCAAGAAGCCGGCGGCAAAAAATTTGTATACGCGCTGATCAATCCCCACCTACCCAATCCTTACACGGTGCAAAGCTTGATCAGTTTTGAACGCGCGCTTGGATCTGCACTGATGGCCGAAGTGGATTATGTGCGTACCGATGGCAGAGATTTCCCTCTGCATCGTCCACTGGCAAATGCGTTCGACAGGCAGACGGGCGCACGGCCCAATCCAGCATTGGGCACCCTCAGCAGTTATTACCTGAGCAGCGAGCAAACGATGGTCTACAACGCGCTGCAGACCTCGCTGCGGCGGCGGTTCTCACACAACCTTGCATTCGATATTCACTACACACTCCGAAAAGGATGGGCAGACCAAGGCGGCGGTCTCAGTTCACCATTCGTGAATGGCGACATTTTTTTCACGCAGGATTTCTGGGATCCGAAATTCGATCGTGGCCCGCTTTCTCAGGAAGCCCGGCACAATGTGAGCGGGAACGTGATCTATCAGATTCCTTCGGTCAAGGAAGGGCACGGTATGCTTTCAAAGGTGCTGGGCGGCTGGCAGATTTCTTCGATCGTGAACGTGAGAAGCGGCGTGCCGCTGCGCGTGACACAGCCTTCCGGTATTTCACAAAGCCGGCCGGATTACGTCGGTGGAGACACCGTGCTTCCGAATTGGCGCGACACGCTGCTTTACGTCAATCGCGCGGCATTTGCATTGGTGCCGACATATCCGGTCACAAATGCGACGGTTCGTCCAGGCACGGCGAATCCATCCCTCATCTATGGTCCCGGGAGATGGACGGCCGATATCTCTCTGGGAAAAGTTTTCCGATTGAGCGAATCCGCGAGTTTGCAAATTCGAGCTGATGCGTTCAACGCGTTCAATCATGTCAACTACGCAAATCCTGTGACGAGCACCAACTCGCCGGATTTCGGCAGACTGACCAGCGCAACGGGCTGGCGTACGGGCCAGATGAATGCGAGACTGACGTTTTAAATGCCCCGTCTGAACTCGTGACTTGGTGCGAGTAAACCAACCGATTGAAGAAATCTGTGTCGACCCGAACAATCGATACGGGCTGAAATTCGGCTATTGTTACCCAATCGTGTTCAGAAAAAAAATCAAGGTCGTCGGAATCCCGGTGATTCAGGTAATACGCCGACAAGGCCGTGCCGCCGCTAAGATAAAACCCTGCAGCGCCGGATTGAGCAAACACGAACTCAATCACCGTCTTCTGCCTACTTCCGAACATTTTCAGCGCGCCATCAACCATCGGTGGAGGTACGAATGAGAGCTCACTGGCTGCGAGCCGGAATCATCATCTCGTTTCTTTTCGGAACACATACATTCTCACAAGTCATTAATGCATCGCTGAGCGGAACCGTCTCGGATCCGGCTTGCGCAAGCCTCGCTCCGGGCCTGACGCAGTGGTGCACGCTGACCGCACTCGCGGATGCCAATGGCAACGTCGTTCTGCGGAATGCCGGACCGGGACAGCCAGGCACGCTCGGTTTGCGCGCAATCGAGGGACCTGGGAACTGGGATCTTCATGCCAATATCCAGAAGTCGATCCAGCTTGCCGAGTCGAAGAGGTTGACGTTCCGCATCGATGCGAACAACGTGTTGAATCATCCCACGCCAGGCGCCCCCAGCTTGAACATCAATTCAGGGACGTTTGGTCAGATTACAACGAAGACTGGGAGCCGTAGCCTTCAGGCACAATTGCATCTGAATTTCTGAACACCGCAGATTTGGCATAGACTCCACATAATTCGAGACGCTAGCGTAGCGCTGTCAAACGCTTAGACAAGAAACTCGTGTGGAGGCGGTGTGAGGAAATTTCGAAGACACATTTCATTGGTTTCTTTAGTCGTTGGTTTTGCCGCTTTGGTGTGGGCGCAATCTACAGCACAAATCAGCGGAGCGGTGCGGGATCAGAGCGGTGCAATCCTGCCGGGAGTGGAGATCACGGTGACGCAGACGGAAACCGGGATCAAGCGGTCCACGATGAGCAACGAGACTGGCTCGTATGTTTTGCCCAACCTGCCGATCGGGCCATATCGATTGGACGCCAGCCTGCAGGGATTTCGCACTTATGCGCAAAGCGGGATTGTCCTGCAGGTCGCCAGCAATCCAGTAATCAATCTTGTGCTGGAGGTCGTGCAGGTCACTGAAACCATCGAGGTTCAAAGCAACGCCGCATTAGTGGAAACGCAGGCGACAGGTATCAGTCAGGTGGTCGAGAACACGCGAATTCTCGAACTGCCACTGAACGGCCGCCAGGCGACCGATCTGATGGTCCTTGCGGGAAGCGCCGTGAATCAGGGCGCCGCGACAAGCTTGAGTATGAATGGCGGCGTAAGGATCTCGGTTGCGGGCGGACAGTCCTTCGGCGTGCAGTACTTGTTGGACGGAGCACGGCATAACAATGCCTATGACAATCTGAATATGCCACTGCCTTTCCCCGATGCGCTTCAGGAGTTTCGTGTGGAGACCAGCGCCATGACTGCGAATAACGGCGGGCACTCCGGCGCAGCCGTGAATGCCGTGACGAAATCCGGAACCAATGAATTTCACGGAGATGTGTTCGAATTTGTGCGCAATTACAAATTCAACAGCGTGAATCGTCCTTACACGACAAAGAACGAATCTCTCAAGCGCAACCAATTCGGCGGCACGATTGGCGGCCCGATCATGAGGAATAAGGTGTTCTTCTTCGGCGCGTATCAGGGCACGACGACGCGTCAGGATCCGAGCGATATCCAAAGTTTTGTTCCAACGGCACAAATGCTGGCGGGGGATTTCACGACCTATGCATCGGCGCAGTGCAACTCGTCGGGGCCAATCACGCTGAGAGGGATTACCAACAACACGGTTTCGCCGGCACAATTCTCAAAGGCTGCGCTGTACATCGCGAGCAAACTTCCAAAGACCAGCGATCCGTGCGGGAAGATTATCTGGGGAACCAAGGTAAAGCAAAACGAAGGTCAGGGGATCGGTCGAATCGACTATCAGCGCACGGCGACCGATTCCATTTTCGGCCGGTACATGTTCACGACATTTAAGGCGACGCCGCCGTATCAACTCTCACCCGAGAATGTGCTGACAACCAGCGTCGGTGGCAGAGACAACTTAGCGGAATCCTTCTCATTGGGAGATACGCATCTGTTCGGCGCCGGCACGGTGAATTCATTCCGTTTGGCGTTCAATCGCGCTGCCGTTCACCGGACGAAAGCGGACTTCTTTTCCGGCCCGGACGCCGGAATCAATATGTACACCTATGTTCCGCATTACATGATCCTGAGTGTGACCGGTGGTGGGTTCAACCTCGGCGGCGCAACAGAAGGCGAATACAGAAACCTGATTACTTCGTATTCCGCGG
>QHXA01000308.1 GCA_003222755.1 Acidobacteriota bacterium | reverse complement strand
CCGTCCACCGCAATCGAGCCTTTCTCAACGATGTAACGCCAAGCGATGGCTGGACATTCGATCTCGAGATTCCAGGCATCGCCTTCACGATCGAATCGCCGGATGCGGCCGACCCTATCCACATGGCCCTGCACAATATGGCCGCCGAAACGGGAATCGGCACGCATGGGTCGCTCGAGATTGACGATGGTCCCGACGGCAAGATTACCAAGACTTGTCCGCTCCAGCGTTTCGCGTGACATCTCCGCAGAGAACGTATCGGCATCGATCGAGCGCACCGTTAGACAAACGCCATTCACGGCGATGCTCGAGCCGAGCCGCAAATCATCGAATACGGATTTCGCACGCACCTGAATCGTACGGAACTCGCCCGTTTGTTTGATTTTGAGAACCTCAGCGGTCTCTTCGATGATCCCGGTAAACATATGCGGTCAAGACAAGATCGGGCCCAGAGTGGCTGATAGACCAGTCTCGCAGCGGAATTGCCTCGGACAATTTCTCGATTCCTGCTCCGCCGATCGCGGGAATCTCCCGACCGCCGAGGATTTTGGGGGCCACGAACGCCACTATCTTATCAATGATTCCGATGCGGAGCGCGTCGAAAGCCAGATCTGGCCCGCATTCCATGAGGAAACTCTGGATCTGCATGTTCCGAAGCCGGCCAGGCAGTTCTTCCAGACTGCCCCGAAAAAGTAGCGCGCCGGGAAAGTCCGAGACTCGCGCGCGGCGATCCAGAATTACGGGCAGAAGCGGGCGGCGGCGGGGCAGGCCGCTGCGATCGGTCAGTTGGGGTCTATCCGCAATAACGGTTCCGCTTCCGGTTACCACCGCGTCGACTTGATGTCTTAGCTGATGCACGAGCGTGCGTGATGCTTCTGAAGTGATCCATTGGGACTCGCCCAATCGCGTGGCGATTTTTCCGTCCAGCGTCATCGCGATCTTCAGAATTCCAAAGGGCCGCTGCTCGACGGTGTAGGTGATGAATGCTTCATTCAGTCGTCTCGCTTCCCCTTCGAGGATGCCGCATTCAACCGAGATTCTTGCGGCGCGAAGCATCGTGATTCCGGACCCGTTGACCAGGGGATTGGGGTCCATCATGGCAGTTACGACCTTCGCCACACCCGCTTCAATTAACGCTTTCGCGCAGGGCGGCGTTCGTCCTTGATGGGAACACGGTTCAAGGTTCGTGTACACCGTCGCGCCGCGGGCGGCATCGCCAGCTTGGCCGAGCGCGATCACTTCCGCATGATGGATGCCATCGTAAGTGTAAAAGCCCTCGCCGACGATGCGGCCGTCCTTGACGATGACGGCGCCGACCATCGCGCCGGGACTGGTGAGACCGCGGCCGTTCTGGGCGAGCTCGAGGGTGCGACGAATGTAGGTTTCATCATCCATGGTTGCGCACCGCGGAGCGGTGCCTGAGTTTGGACATTTCGCACCGCGGAGCGGTGCTGGGAAATTAGCCAGGGGTACGCGTTTTTTGCGTACCCCTGGAATACGCCCACGACTCTGGATTCCGCACCCTGAAAGGGTGTCGAGGCCTCCTCGCACCCCTGCCGGGGTGCGGCTCTCTTTGTTTGAGACAACCCGGGGGTTGCGCTCGCTCCCGCTCGCTTAACCCCCGGCTAATTTCCTTCCACCCCTTCGGGGTGTGCCTCCGGCGGGCTACGCGGCAAACAACGATTCGACGAAATCATCCGCGGAGAACTCGATGAGGTCGTCCAGTTTTTCGCCGACCCCAACGAACCGGATCGGCAGCTTCAGCTCTTTGGCGATGGCCGTCACCACACCGCCCTTGGCTGTCCCATCCAGTTTCGTCAGAACAACTCCTGTAACTCCCGCGCTCTTCGTGAATTCGCGGGCTTGCGTGAGGCCGTTCTGCCCGGTGGTCGCGTCAATGACGAGCAGCACTTCATGTGGAGCCCCTGGGACTTCGCGTTTGGCGATCCGTATCATCTTCTCCAGTTCGGCCATGAGGTTGTGCTTCGTGTGCAGCCGTCCTGCGGTATCAACGATGACGTAATCGATCTTCTTTGTCTTCGCGGATTGCAGCGCGTCGAAGAGCACTGCTGACGGATCGGCATTCGCCTTTTGCTTCACCATCGGCACGTTCGCGCGGTTCGCCCAGATCTCGAGTTGCTCAATAGCGGCTGCGCGGAATGTATCCGCCGCACACAGCAAGACCGTCTTGTCGTCGGCCTGGAAGCGGCGCGCCAATTTGCCGATGGTCGTGGTTTTGCCGACCCCATTCACGCCGACCATGAGGACCACGAATGGGTTACCTTCGGGAATCTCGTTTGGCGGGGTGTAATTCACGGTCAGAATCTTCCTCAGCTCCTCCTTGATGGCGTCGCGCAGCTGCTTTGGATCCTGAAGTGTCTTTCTCGACATCCGATCTTTGATGGCTTTCAAGACATCATTCGTCGTCACGACGCCGACGTCCGCGCCGATCATGATCGCTTCCAATTGCTCGAGCATGCCGGCATCGATTTCCTTCTGACCCTCAACCAGATCCTGGATCTGCTCAGTGAAATTTTCTTTGGTTTGTTTAACAGCCGCTTTGATCTTCTCGAAAACGGTCGGCTCTTTTTTCTTCGGCGTTCCGAATAGGGTGATGAATTCCATCGCGTATTCCCTACAGTAAGTATTCCTTCAGCTTCTCATACACCGCGCCGGAAGCTTTCAACGTGCTCCTAAACAGAAACACGCGGTCGACTGTAAACGACCCGAAGTTCCGTTCTTCGAACTGGGCTGCCGCAGTAACGAGGGATGATTCAATGCGCGTGTTCTTGGCGCGCGCGAGCGTGATATGAGGCCGGAAAGCGCGCTTTTCTTTATCGAAACCCAAGCGCTCCATTCGTATGTCGAGCTGTTCAGCCAGGCCTTCCATGGTCGGGGCTTCCATACCCGCCCAGACGATACGCGGGGAGCGGGTTCCAGGGAAAAACCCGACACCGTGGACTGTAACCGTAAACGGCTTCCACGAGAGGCCGGTCAGCTCTGCATCGATGTCTTCGATACGCTTCTCCGGAATTTCGCCTAAAAACTTCAGCGTAATGTGAATCGAGTCGGGCGCCACCCATCGAACGGTGTTTGTCAATGGACGCAATTCGCGTTGAAGATCACTCAACGCTTCTCGGATTTCATTTGGGAGATCGACGGCGATGAAGACTCGCATCAGATTTTCATAAGCTCGCGCCGCACCATATCGAGCGCAGCTTGCGATGCTTGCCAGCGGATCTTATCCCGGTCACCGGGAAAGAGAAACTGCCGATGTTCTGTTCCGGTTGGAGTGGCCACAGCGATATGAACTGTACCTACGGGTTTTTCAGTAGAGCCGCCTGTTGGGCCGGCAATACCAGTGACCGCGACGCCAATCGTCGTGCCTGCGCGGACGCGAATCGCTTCGGCCAGCCCTCGTGCAACTTCGGCGCTGACTGCGCCTTGCATTTCCAGCAGAAGCGGCGGAATTCCTGCTAGTTCCATTTTCGATTCATTGCTGTAGCAGACCAGTCCGGACCTGAAGTATCGCGAACTGCCGGGCACGTCCGTCAGCCGCTCCGCAATCATGCCACCGGTGCACGATTCGGCCGTGGAAATCGTAGCGCCCTTCATGACGAGGTACATGCCGACGACTTCTTCGAGCGTCTGTTCGGACCTGGCAAAGATGAAATCGTTGAGCTCGTGTTCAATTTGATCGGCCAATTCTTTCAGCAGACGCTCGGCTTCTTCTCGATTCTTACCGCGAGCCGTGAGGCGTACTTCGACTTGACCGGGCTTTGCGAGAATCGTCGTCTCGGGATTCTGGTATTTGGTGTAGATGGGAGCAATTCGGGCATCCAACATCGACTCCGGCAGACCCGCCGTCCGAAACATGCATTGCACGAGAGCGATGCCGCCGGCCAGATCACGAAGCCGCGGCATGCATGACGCCTCAAACATCGGCTTCAGTTCGGATGGCGGGCCGGGAAGCAGGATCACGTGATTCTTTTCGGCGGTAATCCAAAGGCCCGGCGCCGTGCCGTGGTTGTTTTCCAAAATGTCGGAACCTGTAAGGACCAGCGCCTGCCGCGCATTGTTGGCAGGCATTTCCACGCCTCGTGCCTTGAATCGGCGCTGCAGCTTCGCCAGGATTTCACCGTTCAATACAAGCTGCCTCTGCAGGACGCGCGCCACGATTTTTCTGGTGATGTCGTCCTCTGTGGGGCCGAGCCCGCCGATTGTTATCAAGACCGGCGTGCGGGCCAGAGAGTGACGCACGGCATCTTCCAGGAAGTTCTCATCGTCGCCGACGATGGATTTCATCATAACGGCAATACCGATGCCGTTTAACTGTTCCGTGAGGTACAGCGAATTTGAGTCCTGGAACCGCGGCGTCAGCAGCTCGGACCCGATTGCGATAATTTCGGCCGAGAGCATGGTTATGGCAGCGGCTTTCCCAGAATGCGGAGGCGGACACGGTACAACGAGCTGGAATCCACCACCATGAGGTTCTCTTGGCGATCGAAAGCGAGACCGACCAGGTTCAGGCCGGCGACAGCAAGCTCCGGTTTCTTCGGATCGCGGAAACGAAAGATTCCACGCCGGCCCCGGTACGAAGCCACGACGTAGGGATGGCCATCGATGTCGAATGCGATCCCCTGCGGACGGCCGAGACCTGTGAAGAACCGGTCTACCTCGCCGCTTGGCGAGATGCGATAGATCGAATCGAAGCTCGAGGTCGTGGGGCCTGCGACATAAAGGTAGTCGTCGAAGCCGAATGCGAGATGGTACGCCGCGATGCTCGGTTCGAGCGTCGCGAACAC
>QHXA01000307.1 GCA_003222755.1 Acidobacteriota bacterium | reverse complement strand
CGATTGCGAAAGTCCCTCCTGCAACGTTCCACAGACCGCCTTTTTCGCCGATAGGCGCTCCCCAATTCACTGTGCCGTCCGGCCAGCGCGGCGTCGGCCGTGCTGGTGCATTTCCACGCGCGGTATTTTGGGCGAAAGACGAGCAGGAGAGCACCGGCAACAACATTAAAGCAGCCGCAATTGCCACGAGACGAAATCGCACGATTACCTCCCTACTTCGGGAATCGAAACGGCATCAATGCTATATAACGGGTCCGCAGCGTCAAAGACATTTCGCAGGTTGGGAGTGGGGCATGGTGAGGATAAACGCTGTGGTGCCGGTTCTGCCGCCTCCGCTGAGGTTTCGAGTCCGGATGAGTCTGCCGCGGATACAATTTGAAGCGCTTCTCGTCGCTTCTCGTCGTAATATACTTTGTATTGACAAGTTATTTATGCGAATGAGGTCGAGAAGAAACTGGGTAGTCGTTATCGGATTGGCCGCCTTGGCCGTGACTGGCGCCATTGTTTTTGAACGCTTCCGCTCTGCTCCGAAACCGTCGCACCAATCACCGGCAGCAGGGCGCAAGACGGAAACTGTCAAAAGCGTGTACGAGTACGAGGTCGTGCGCGAATATCCGCACGATGCGCAGGCATTCACGCAGGGCCTCATCTTTCTCGACGGATACTTCTATGAGAGCACGGGCGTCACCGGGCGATCGTCGCTGAGAAAGGTTCGGCCGGAGACAGGCGAGGTCATTCAACAGCGCGCCGTGAATCGACGCGACTACGGCGAGGGCCTCACCGAGTGGCGCGGCAAGCTGATGCAGTTGACTCCAAGAAGGAGAGGGAGTGAACCGATATGGCACGTGTACACTTTTTTGGAAGATGTCAGCCGGCACTTCGGATACAACATCGGCTGGACCTATGACATCGCGTCTTTCGAGCCACGGTCCAGTTTCAAGTACCGGGGCGACGGATGGGGCCTCACTCATGACGAACGCCGGCTGATTATGAGCGACGGCTCCTCGAAGCTGCGATTTCTGAATCCCGAGAGTTTCACCGAACTAGACCGCCTCGAAGTGTTCGACGGCGGCCGGCCCCTCGAAAATCTCAACGAGCTGGAATTCATCAACGGCAAGATCTACGCCAATGTTGCTCTGCAGGATCGAATTGCGATGATTGAACCGGATTCCGGTGACGTCACCGGCTGGATCGATTTGGCGGGACTGAAATCGCGCATGCCGCCGCTTCCCGAAAAACCTCTGCGTGCTGCATTGAACGGCATTGCCTACGATGCTGAGAAAGAGCGGCTACTTGTGACCGGCAAGCTCTGGCCAAAAGTCTTTGAAATACGGCTGCGCTGAACCATTCCAAAATGTCCTGTCGCGAAGTGTCACTTGGGTGTGACGTGGATCAGGGCGCCGGGACTGGCGTCTTCCAGCATCCACAGCGAGCCATCGGGACCTTCTTCCACATCGCGGATGCGATGGCCCACAGCCCAGCGGTTGGCGATTTCGGCGCCGCCGTGGCCGTCAAAGACGATGCGGTTGAGAGTCATGGTCCCCATGCCGCCGAGGAAGCCGTTGCCGTTCCATTGTGGAAAGGTCTGAGTGCCGCGGTAGAACATCAGACTTCCCGGCGCGATCACCGGCACCCAATAGACCACCGGCTTGGCGAGATCGGGCCGCGTGTCGGGGCTGGCGATCGGCACGCCGTTATAGTTTTGGCCATAGGAGACGAGCGGCCAGCCATAATTCTTGCCCTTCTCGATCCGGTTCAACTCGTCGCCGCCGCGCGGGCCATGTTCGACCTCCCACAATTCGCCGGTCGGCGAAAACGCCATGCCATAGGGCGTGCGGTGGCCGCTCGTCCAGGTTTCTGCCGGCGTCATGTTAGGCGCGGTGAAGGTATAAGTGCTCACCACCTTCGCGTTTTTGGCAGTTTCGGTGTCGCTCGGCGGATCGATCAAAGGAATGGTCGCCGCGCCGGTTTTCTCGAAGTTGGGATTGCCGGGAGCTGGTTTGCCGTCCAGAGTCAGGCGCAGAATCTTGCCTTCGGGCTGATCCGGATCCTGAGCGGGAGTGAAGCGCTGACGATCGCCAACCGTGAGGAACAGATATTGACCGTCGGGTGAGAAAGCGATCTGCCCGCCCTCCTGGCCGCCCTTGCCCTTGGGCATCTGCCGCCACAGCATCTCGAACTTTTCCAATCTGGCTGTGTTGGCGGCGGCGTTCAGCTTGGCGCGAGCCAGCGCCAGACCTCCGCCATAGTCACCCGGTTCGACGTAAGTGAGATAGATACTCTGGTCGGTGGCGTAAGTCGGCGAGATAAAAACACCCAGCATGCCGTTCTGGCCTTGCCAATAGACCGGAGGCGTATTGGCGACCATGATCTTCTGTCCCTCCTGCGTGACCAACCAAACAGGCCCGACTTTTTCTGTGATCAGCATGCGTCCGTCGGGCAGGAATGCCAGCCGCCACGGCAAAGTAAAAGTGGTTACCGTGGTCATCGTGAAGGGCAGGCTGGTTTCAGGCTTCTGTTCGCCCGCATTGAACTGGGCCCAGGCTGCCGCCGACGCCAGGATCAGCAGCAACGCCGCTTTCGCCAATTTCATTGTCGTTTCTCCTTGCTTCTCAAGCGCCCGATGTTACGCGATCCCGATAGCGGTTGCCAATCGGAATGAGGTGGGTCAGTTTGAATTTTGGCGGCGCTCACGCCCATCGCCCCTCGACAAAACAGCGCGGAAAAAGTGGCGCACCACTTGCTCGTTCGAGCGAATGACCCGGAAAAAAAGGAACTGGCTGATCGGCATTGGACTGTCCGCGGGGGTTGGAATCGCAGCATTGTTCCTGGCCGCATATATGCTGGCCAACCGCTTCGAGCCGTACATACGTCAGCAAGCCATTCTGTATCTACAAGAGCGCTTTGATAGTGAAGTTGAGCTGGCCGCACTCCGCGTCAGCGTGCCCAAGGTGTCGCCGGTGGCACTATTGCTGCGCCATGGCCACGGCACCGTGGCCATGGTGGCAGGCGAAGACCTAGCAGTGCACCACAGGGGCCGCCGCGACGTACCACCGATGTTTCTGATGAAGAGCTTCAGTTTCGAAGTGGATCTTGGAAGCCTCTTTGACGTTCCGAAGAAAGTACACCGGGTCATGCTCGATGGAATGGAAATCAACGTTCCGCCCAAAGACGAACGGCCCAAATTGGGTTCTGAAGAGAATCAACCCAAGGGCGTTTACGGACGGCCGGAGGACCCGGGAGTCATCATTGAAGAGGTGATGATCACGAATTCCGTTTTGACGATTCTTCCAAAGGAAAAAGACAAGACGCCTCTCCGCTTCGACCTTCATCGGGTCATGCTCGCATCCGCCGGAAAAAGCGTCGCAATGCAATACGATGCCGCGCTGACCAATGCGAAGCCACCAGGCGAAATTCTGAGCCAGGGTACGTTTGGACCGTGGGTGGCGGGTGAACCGGCAGACACGCCACTTGCCGGTCAATATGACTTCGCCAAAGCCGATCTTGGTGTCTTCAAGGGAATAGCTGGCATTCTGGACTCGACCGGCCGGTTTGAAGGCACTCTCTCGTCAATTGAGGTACAGGGGAAAGCCACCGTACCGAACTTCCAGCTGAAACAAGCGGGCAATCCCGTGCCTCTTTCCACCCAATTCGAAGTTCTCGTCGACGGAACCAACGGCAATACGATCTTGAAGCCAGTCACAGGGACGCTGGGAACGACAAGCTTTACGACCAGCGGCGCGGTGATCAAACGTGAAAGGGACGTCGAGCGCAGCGTCAGCCTCGATGTCACGATGCCGAAGGGTAACCTCGGTGACTTGCTCACCCTCGCTATGAAAGAACAGCCATTCATGGACGGGCAAATCTACCTCAAAACCAAAATCGATATTCCACCATTGAGCGGTACCGTGCGAGAAAAACTGCGCCTAGACGGACAGTTTGAGATATCGGAAGCCACGTTTTTGAGGTCCACGATTCAGGATCAGATCGATACGTTGAGCCGCCGAGGGCAAGGTGAGCCCAAAAACAAGGAGATTACTGAGGTCCTGTCCGGTATGGCCGGCACGTTCCACCTCGAGAACGAAATGATTACGTTCAACTCACTCTCGTTCGCCGTTCCCGGGGCGGGTGTCGATTTGATGGGTAGCTACGGCCTCGCTAGCGATGTGGTGAATTTTCACGGCACGCTGAAGCTTCGAGCGAAAGTTTCACAAACCATGACCGGTTGGAAACGATGGGCTCTCAAACCTGTTGATCCTTTCTTTTCCAAGCAGGGGGTCGGTACACTGCTGCGTATCCAGGTAGTCGGCACCGCAAAGAAACCTGAATTCGGACGCGATCGCCAGAAGAAAGAGGACCGGCCATTTTAGTAAAAACCAGCGGAGTTAAATGAATATGGTTCAAAAGTCTTTGCTTATCGCCGCGCTTCTTTGTGGCCTGATGTTGCCCGCATACGCCGCGAGCAGTGAATCGGCGCCATATGAACCTCTGTCAGGACCGGGGCGCGTCCGCTGGTTCGCGGTGTCAACGGTGGGTCCTAGGAGTCTAGCTGCCGGCGTCGTTAGCTCAGCCTGGGGAACGGCTCGGAATAGACCCCGCGAGTACGGGCCGCATTGGGAAGGTTTCTCTAAACGTTATGGGATGCGCCTGACCGGTGTGGCCACCAGCAACGGGATCGAAGCCGGGCTGGGAGCCGCGTGGGGTGAAGACCCGCGATACGTCCGCTCCGCGGATAAGCGCTCATTGAA
>QHXA01000306.1:5950-6270 GCA_003222755.1 Acidobacteriota bacterium | reverse complement strand
CGGGACAGTTCCCTTTGGCCAATGCCCTGGCAATATCGCAGGGCGCTCGCTCCCTGGTCCTTGTTGGCGATCCTCAGCAGCTTGAGGCGCCCTTGCAAGGATCGCACCCGGAAGGGACAGAGGTTTCTGCCCTACACCACTTCCTCGGCGACCACAAGACGATGCCTCCAGATCTCGGACTGTTTCTTGAAAAGACGCGCCGGCTCTCTCCAACCATTTGCGCTTTCACTTCCGAGCAGTTCTACGAAGACCGCCTCACGCCGGTTCCTGGGTTGGAACACCAAATCATCAAGGGACATTCGGGGATCAATGGAAGTGGA
>QHXA01000306.1:0-5689 GCA_003222755.1 Acidobacteriota bacterium | reverse complement strand
TCATCTACTCGATGGCAACCTCCATACCTGAAGACGCGCCCCGAGGCATGGAATTCTTGTACAGCCTTAATCGACTGAACGTCGCCATTTCACGGGCTCGGTGCGCCTCTATTCTTGTCGCAAATCCTTCGCTGTTTAGACCTGAATGCCGCACACCCGGACAGATGCGGCTTGCGAATGCATTCTGCAGGTTTCTGGAATTGGCCCAGGCACTATAACAATTTTCCTGGAGTTTTGCGAAGTAGCTACTATGGTCGACAGCGAGGAGAAGGATTCGTTATTTCTTTCCCGACAAAACAACTTTGGAAATGGAAGCCGGCCGAATGCGTGAACCAGTACCGCTGCGAGCACGTTCTGAGATGTCGGAAAAAGGAATGTAGCGGCGGCAATGGTGCCTATACCGAAAGAGACAGTTATTTCGACAAGATTTATGCGGTTGGCCTCGCCCAACGCAAACAGTACTGGCCCTGAAACACAATCTAGGAGATTTGCGCCCTATCCTGGCCGGAGATCTACGAGTGATGGTCCGGTCTTATGACCGCCCAGGATCTCGAATTGCGCTCAATAACGGCGCGATTTTCGGCCGCGACCTCACTGCACACTGATGCAGGTTCAACCCCTACGCCCCCTACGCGGCTGCCGCCACTCGGAAATGGATTTTGTTGAGATAATGGCCACTTCCGATTTATTGTTCTTCGAGCAAGCAACTTGCCCTGAAGGAAAACATGCGAATAACTCTGCTGGCCGGCGTAAAACATGCGAATAACTCTGCTGGCCGGCGTGTGGACTTTGCTTTTTGTTATTGAACATGCGGAGGCATCTGCATGGCAGAGTTCGGTTGCGTCGCATCAGACCGTACTCACGAAATACTGCGTTACCTGCCACAACGAAAAGCTACGCACGGCAGGTCTGCTGCTCGACAAAGCCGATATCGATCATCCCGCAGATAACCCGGAGATTTGGGAAAAAGTCATTCGCAAGCTTCGCACGCGCGAAATGCCTCCGGCGCGCATGCCGCGGCCCGACGATGCAACGTACGAATCGGTGGCAAAGTATCTGGAGAGCGCACTCGATCAAGCGGCCGCAGCCCGGCCGAATCCAGGACGGCCGACCGTCTACCGCCTGAACCGTTCTCAATATGGCAACTCCATTCGCGACCTGTTCGATTTAGAGATCGATACCGCTTCGCTTCTGCCGGCCGATGATTCCGGATACGGCTTCGACAACATCGGCGACGTGCTCACCGTGTCGCCGATGCTCTTGGAGAAATATCTTTCGGCCGCAGCGACCATCAGCCGTCTGGCCGTCGGCGATCGTTCGATCAGTCCGACGTCGGCGGATTATCAAATCCGGCCCGACACGGTTCAAACCGAACGCGAAACGGTCGATCTACCGGTCGGTTCTCGAGGTGGAATTGCGATCCGGCACTATTTCCCGCTGGACGCCGAGTACGTCGTCAAAATTCGGCTGCAACGAGGCAAGGATGGAACGACGATCGTCGGCGGCTCCGAACAACGTCAGTTGGATATTCGACTGGATGGGGCACGGCTGAAATTATTCGCTGTGGGTGGCGACAACATCAGTGACGAGGGTCTGGAAGTCCGGGCCGCCGTGAAAGCCGGCCCGCACCTGGTGGCGGCGACGTTTTTGAAGGACACGGTGAAGCCGGAAGGAATTCCGGACACCACGACCACCCAGGCGTTTTTCGAAGGTGTCGGCGATGTATCCATTGCGGGTCCTTATTCCGCGCACGGCCCAGGCGACACTCCCAGCCGACGCAAGATTTTCGTCTGCCGCCCATCCGGACCCAAAGACGAGGAAACATGCGCGACGAAGATCATCACGAATGTTGCGCGCCGCGCGTATCGCCGGCCCATCAAGGCGGACGAGATTGCGGCATTGTTCGCACCGTACAAGGCAACGCGGAACAATGGAACCGGCGGAAGTTTTGAGGATGGGATCCGGATGGCGCTTCAGCGAATTCTCGTTTCGCCTTATTTCCTTTTCCGCGTCGAAAGCGATCCTGCGGGAATGGCTGCGGGAGCGGCCTATCGTGTGAGCGATATTGAGCTGGCTTCACGGCTGTCGCTGTTTTTGTGGAGCAGCATTCCGGATGACGATCTCTTGAACGTGGCGGAGCGCGGCAAATTGAAAGAACCCGCGGTGCTGGAGCAGCAGGTGAAGCGAATGCTCGCAGATTCCCGTGCAAACACTCTCGTTTCAAATTTTGTCAACCAATGGCTCTACCTTCGCAACATGGAATCCGTGTTGCCGGATCCGGCGGCATTTCCCGGTTTCGATGAAAACCTTCGCGCGGCGCTCGCGAAAGAAACGGATCTCTTCTTCGAGAGCATGTTTCGAGAGGACCGGAGCATTCTCGATATGCTCCGCGCCGACTACTCATTCTTGAACGAGCGATTGGCGCGGCATTACGGAATTTCGGGGATCCAGGGCAGCGAATTTCGCAGAGTGTCATTGACCGACGAAGCCCGAAAAGGACTGCTGGGTAAAGGCAGTATCCTCACGGTGACCTCATATCCCAACAGAACTTCACCAACCATGCGCGGAAAGTGGCTGCTGGAGAATCTTCTCGGTTCGCCGCCGCCGCCGCCCCCTCCCAATGTTCCCTCGCTAAAAGAGGACCAGGAAATAAAAGGCCTGACGATGCGGAAGCGAATGGAACTCCATCAGGCCAATCCTGCATGTTCGAGCTGCCACGCCCGCATGGATCCTCTGGGCTATGCGCTTGAAAATTTCGACGGCTTGGGCCGCTCGCGAGAGAACATCGATTCTGTGGGAATTCTTCCCGACGGCACCACAGTCAATGGACCGGTAGGGCTGAGAAATATACTACTCAGCAAAAAGGACCAGTTCATCATTACTCTAACTGAACGGCTTCTCACATACGCATTGGAGCGCGGCGTTGAGCCGTTCGATATGCCGGCCATCCGCAATATCGTTCGTAACGCGGCACCGAACGATTACCGGTGGTCGTCATTGATCATGGGCGTCGTCAACAGCGTGCCGTTCCAAATGAGGAGGGCTCGGTAATCATGAGCGGAGCGAATGCAAGCGCGACAGCGCGCAGCCATCAAGTGATGCTGGTGTTCAAGAAATCCATTCCGCGGCGCGCATTCCTGCGCGGAGCAGGAACCGCACTCGCATTACCGCTGTTGGACGCGATGGTTCCGGCGTTCGCTTCGCCGGCTGAAACTGCGGCTAAAACGGCCAAGCGGCTTTCGTTCTTCACCGTGCCTAACGGAATGATCATGGAGAAGTGGACGCCGGCGGCTGTGGGCAGCAGCTTCGAACTCACCCCGATCATGGAGCCCTTCGCCGCTTTCAAAGATCGGATGCTGATCATCGGCGGCCTCGCGAACAACGAAGCTCGCAAGCTCGAATTCGAAATCAACGGTGATCACCCGCGCGCATGCAGCGCTTATCTCACGTGCACGCATCCGAAAATGACATCGGGAGCCGACATTCGTTGCGGCGTTTCTGTGGATCAGATCGCCGCCAGAGAGCTCGGCAAACACACTCAGCTTGCCTCGCTGGAAATGGGCCTGGAATCCACGCTCATCGGCGCGTGCGAGTCCGCTTACAGTTGCGTGTACTACAACACCATCGTGTGGAGCACTCCGACGACGCCGCTGCCCACGGAAAATCGCCCGCGCGCGATTTTCGAGCGGCTGGTCGGCGATACCACGAATTCCGCCGAGCGAGCCGCCCGGCTGGCAGAGAATCGCAGCATCCTCGATTGGGTTTCCGAGGACTTGAACCGGCTGATGAGATCGGTCGGAGAATCGGATCGTTTCAAGCTCGATCAATACGCCGAGGCTGTCCGCAGCGTCGAGCGGCGAATCCAGTTGGCGGAGGAGCAAGCCTCGAGGGAACTGCCGAAAATGGAGAAGCCGATCGGAGTTCCCGAGAAATTTTCCGACTACGCCAAACTGATGCTCGATTTGCAGGTGTTGGCGTTCCAAGCTGATATGACGCGGGTGAGCACCTTCGTGTTCGGCCATGAAATGACTGGCCGCGCCTATCCGGAGCTTGGTTTTGGCGATCCGCACCACGCATTAACACACCATCAAGGTGACGCGGCGAAAATCGACAAGGTGCTGCGCATAAATATTTTTCATGCGGCGTTGTTCCGATATTTCCTGGAGAAGATGCAGTCGGTACCCGAAGGCGATGGCACGCTGCTCGATCATTCGTTGATCAGTTATGGCAGCCCCCTCAGCGACGGGAATATGCACATGCATAAAGATCTTCCCGTGATGTTCATTGCTGGTGGTGTCGCCGGCATTCGAGGCGGACGCCATGTTCGATATCCGCAGGACACCCCGATGGCGAACCTGTATCTTGCGTTGCTGGAAAAGCTCGGAATTGAACTCCACAAATTCGGCGACAGTACGGGGAAACTGGATCTGAATGCATGACGACAGTAATTGCAAGCTTGCTTCTGGCCATCTCGCTTTTCGCGGCTGATGAACGTTTGCTCGATGCCGTGCGCAAGGGAAACACCGGTGCTGTCCGGGAGTTGTTAAGGAATCATGCCGAAGTCAACGTGGCGCAGCCGGATGGTTCGACTCCTTTACTGCTCGCGGCAGACCGCAACGACGCGACAATCGTCGATCTGCTGATCCGGGCCGGCGCGAACGTCAATGCGCGGAACGACTACGGCGCCAGCCCGCTCTATGCCGCATGCACAAACGGGAATACCGCCATCATCAAAATGCTGTTGGATGCGAAGGCGGATCCGAACGCGCCGCTTGTGTCGGATGAAACACCCCTGATGGTTGCCGTGGATAAAGGAAATCTCGACGCGGCTCGCCTGCTGCTTGACCACGGCGCCAATGTGAACGCGCAAGAGTCGAAAGGCGGACAAACGGCGCTGATGTGGGCAGCCGCCGCCAAGCATAGCGCGATCGTAAAGCTCTTGGTGGAGCGCGGAGCGGACGTCCGCGCGCGTTCCAAAGGGGATTTCACACCGCTGCTTTTTGCCGCGCAGCAAGGCGACGTGACGTCCGGACGTGTTCTGCTCGAAACCGGAGCCGACGTGAATGAAACCAGCAAAAAGGGCCGTGTGACTACCTTAATGTTGGCGGCTGCGGGCGGCCACAAAGACTTTGCGAGGCTTTTATTGGAGCAAGGCGCCAACGCGAATTTAACCGAAGAGGGCGGCCGAACAGCAGTGCATTTCGCCGCGCTGGACGGCCAACATGTGGAGTTGGTGAAGGCGCTTCTCGCTCACGGCGCCAATCCGAATGTTCGGACCACGAGGGATTCTCCTCGGAATCTCAATCAAGGCGTCAGTTTCAAAGGCGCGACACCAGTTTTCTTTGCGGCTTCGAGAGGAAATGTCGAAGTTGTTCGCGCGTTAATAGCCGGCGGAGCGGATCCGTTCATCACGACTGATGAGAAGACCGCCCCGTTGCATGTCGCGGCGTGGGGAGGAAACCCGGCGAACAAAGACTGGACTGAAGACGAAAAAAAGAATTTGGTCGAGATCATCAAGCTCCTGGTGGAACGAGGAGCCGACGTCAATTCGGCTGGGGAACACCAGTGGACGGCGCTTCATGGAGCCGCCTACAAGGGAGTCGATCCCGTCGTGCAGTTCCTCGTCGAAAAAGGCGCGAAGATGGACGTCTTTGATGAGTACGGGCAGACTCCATTGAGTATTGCAAGC
>QHXA01000305.1:6504-8961 GCA_003222755.1 Acidobacteriota bacterium | reverse complement strand
CAGTTCGGGTCGCTGACCGAACCATAGCCGAGTTCGTATCCTGGCCTGTCGCTGATTCTTTGAAGTTCTTCGCCGGTCTGAAGCTTGGCGAACGCGACGAGATGATTGCCGGGCGCATTATTCGTGAGATCCGAGACCGTCTTGAATTTCTCGATGCTGTCGGCCTGAATTACCTCAGCCTGCATCGCGCAGCGAACACGCTATCGGGTGGCGAAAGCCAGCGCATTCGGCTTGCGACGCAAATCGGATCGAAGCTGCGCGGCGTCTTGTATGTCCTGGATGAACCATCAATTGGGCTTCACCACAAGGATAATGCACGGCTGCTTGCGACGTTGGAGGAACTGCGGGATCTGGGGAACACGGTTATCGTGGTCGAGCATGATGAAGAAACAATCCGGCGATCCGACTATGTTATCGATCTTGGCCCTGGCGCGGGCACAGAGGGCGGATATCTGGTGGCTGCGGGTACGCCGCAGACCGTCGCTGAAGCTGAGAACAGCTTAACTGGGCGTTATTTGTCGGGCCGGAGCGAAATCCCAGTGCCGCACAAACGACGATTGACCAACGGCAAATCGATCGTCGTTCGAGGCGCCTCCGAACACAATTTGCAGAACATCGATATTGCATTTCCCATCGGCTTAATGACCGTCGTAACAGGCGTCTCCGGCTCGGGCAAATCTACGCTCGTAAACGAAATCCTTTACAAAGCGCTCGCAAGAAATATCTATCGGTCCCTGGATGAGCCTGGAGCGCACAAGTCCATCGAGGGCTTGGAATTCATTGATAAGGTCATCGAAATCGACCAGTCGCCGATCGGCCGGACCCCGCGATCGAATCCAGCTACCTATACCGGGGTTTTCACGCCGATTCGCGAGCTCTACGCCATGCTGCCGGAATCTCGCGCGCGCGGATACAGGGCCGGCCGCTTCAGTTTCAATGTGAAAGGTGGCCGGTGCGAAGCTTGCCAGGGCGACGGACTTCGCAAGATCGAGATGAGCTTCCTGCCGAATGTTTATGTGGATTGCGAGGTATGCCGCGGAAAGCGATACAACAGCGAAACGCTTTCCATTCAATACAAGGGACTGTCCATCGCGGACCTGCTGAATTCAACGGTTGCTGATGCGCTCAATGTTCTAGGCAGCATTCCGCAGATTCACTCGAAATTGCAAACACTTGTCGACGTTGGATTGGGGTATATCCGGCTGGGACAGTCGGCGACAACCCTGTCTGGCGGGGAGGCGCAGCGCATCAAACTCGCAAAAGAACTCAGCCGGCGTGCGACAGGCAAGACTCTCTACATCCTGGATGAACCCACAACGGGTTTGCATTTCGATGACGTCAAGAAACTGCTCGACGTACTATGCCGATTGACAGACCTGGGGAACACGGTAATTATTATCGAGCATCATCTGGACGTTATTAAGACTGCCGATTGGATTGTGGATCTCGGCCCGGATGGGGGCGCTCAGGGTGGCCGCGTGATGGCCACGGGCACACCGGAGCAAGTCGCAAAGGGAAAAAAGTCGTATACCGGCCGCGCACTGGCAGAGGTGCTGTCGAAACCGCGATCGGCTGAAATGCAGTTGTCTGTCGGACCGGAAACAAACTCGGGCTGAAGTCTGCGCTTACGTCAAATGAAACGCGCCCCCCAACTGATCGACGACTTTGTCGCGGAGAGCCTTCGCGTTAAGACGCAGTTTTTTCAAGAAAACAGAGAACGAATCGCACAGACGGCAGAGATTATCGCCCACGGCGTACGCAACGGCCGGAAGATACTGTTTTTCGGCAACGGCGGAAGCGCGGCCGATGCGCAACATCTGGCCGCGGAAATGGTCGGCCGATTCGGGCCGGATCGTTCAGCATTGGCAGCCATGTCCCTTGCAACGGACACATCCATTTTGACAGCTGTAGGCAACGATTACGGCTATGACCACGTGTTCTCCCGGCAGATCGAAGCCTTAGGTCACGCGGGCGACACTGCAATCGCTATTTCCACCAGCGGCAACTCGCCGAGTGTGCTTCATGCACTCGATGTAGCGCGAGCAAACGGCCTGTTCACTGTGGGTTTTACCGGCGAAACCGGCGGCCAAATGACGGATCGAGCCGAGGTGTTGTTTCGCGTGCCCAGCCGGCAAACCCCGCGTATACAGGAAACACACATCCTTCTGGGTCACATTATTTGTGAACTCATTGACCGTGAACTCTTTCCGGAAGCTTATCCAACCGATTAATTGTGGATTCCGAATACCCTATAAAACTCTTCGACTTCGCCGGCATATCCACGTACCCGCTCGAATCTCGAAAGAGCAAAGTCCACGTGGAAATGTTCGGGAAAGTCCTGGATGGATCTGAGAACGTTCTCGCATTCATATCCAAACTTCCGCACATTCTTGCGGGAGAGAGCTTACGCAATCTGATTCGCGCGATTCTTTACGCACGATCAACAGGCAAGCCGAT
>QHXA01000305.1:5897-6385 GCA_003222755.1 Acidobacteriota bacterium | reverse complement strand
TCGGGCAGGGCCGCTTCGGGATGGCGCGCGAAACCGGCGAGTACATGAATGCCGCCATTCAGCAGGGTGCGGCCAGCGGCGTTGGATTGGGTGAAGGTTTGGGAAGGTTCATCGCCGCCGGCGCCAAAGAAGGCATCCTGTTCCAGTATCTTCCCATGAGCATTCTGGCAGACGCGTATGCACTCAAGGTCCCGGTAACTGTTCATGTGGCGATTGGCACGGACATCATTCACGCGCACCCCCAAGCCTCGGGCCAGTCTCTCGGCGAAACGACATATCATGATTTCCGGTTGTTCTGTAGTATGGCGAGGGAGCTGGATGCAGGGGGAGTTTACCTGAACGTGGGCTCCGCCGTCGTCTTGCCGGAGGTTTTCCTGAAAGCCGTAACTGTCATCCGCAACCTGGGCCATCGCCTGGAAGAGTTCACGACGGCGAACCTCGATTTCATTCAGCACTACCGGCCAACGCAGAATGTTCTAAAACGGCCA
>QHXA01000305.1:0-5794 GCA_003222755.1 Acidobacteriota bacterium | reverse complement strand
CAGCAGCCATCCCATAATGTTGCAGTCTCTTCCTAATCCGGAACCGGGAATCAGCGCCGGGGAACCGCGCAATCGTTGGGCCGTTATCGACCTGATGGTGTTCGGCTCTTTCTTTCTGGTTATGCTTATTGTCATCGCGCCGCTGGCCAGATTGCCGGTGATCTACGCGATCTTGCTCCAGGGTGTTTTCAACATCGCGCTGGTTAGTTTCATCGCCGGCTGGATCCGCATCGTGCGGCGCAGTTCGTTCGTGGAATACATCCACTTCTTCCGGAACCGCACATTTTCTATTCGGTCGCTTATCATACTTGGTGCGAGTTCGGCATTATCTGTACTTCTCGTATCCGCACTTTTGCCTTCCAGCGGTCAGACACCTCTGGAAAGACTCCTGACTTCCAGAAGCGCAATTTTGATGTTTGCAGTGTTTGGAGTGGCTGTCGCACCGATGTTGGAAGAAATTATTTTCCGCGGATTTCTCTTCAAAGTCCTTTGGGAAATCGGTGGGTCCAGAGCAGCCATTCTAGTCACGGCTGCGCTATTTGCTTTGCTTCATGCCGGACAACTGGCAGGCAACTGGTGGAGTGTGATCCTGATTTTCATCGTCGGCTGCATTCTTTCCGTCGTGCGCCACCGATCGAATTCCATCATTCCCTCATTTGTAGTTCACACATCCTACAACGCGACGCTTTTCGTTTTGTTCGCCATCAGTACACTGGCGCAGAAAGCCGGCAAGTAGGTGCAGCATTAACCGGCGCCTATGATACGTAGCGTTCGTAAAGAGTCGTGCGCTGGCGAGGAATAAAACCGGCATCGTGAATGATGCGGCGCAGTTCAGTATCATTTGCGCGATGCCGGGCACCGGCAGCACTGATCACGTTTTCTTCGATCATAATGCTGCCCATGTCGTTAACACCGAATCGGAGCCCGACTTGGCCGACTTTCAACCCAACAGTGAGCCACGACACTTGAATATTCGCGATATTGTCCAGGTAAATGCGGCTCAGCGCGAGCATCCTCAGATATTCCGCCGCCGTCACTTCCGGCAAATTCCGCTGGCCTAGTTCTGTATTTTCCGGCTGGAATATCCAGGGAATAAACGCCGTAAAACCGCCTGTCTCGTCTTGCAAGTCACGGACGCGCTGGAAGTGCGCGATCCTGTGATGAATGGCTTCTCCCACGCCCATCATCATGGTGGCAGTGGTCCGCAGGCCCAAGCGATGCGCTTCGCGATGGACCATCAACCATTCCTCCGTCTTGCATTTCAGCGGACTGATCTCGTTCCGGATTTCATCATCGAGAATCTCGCCGCCGCCGCCTGGCATAGAATCAAGACCTGCGGCCTTCAAGCGGGAAAAAACATCAGCGACGGTCATTTTCGAGACGCGCGCGATATTCAAGATTTCGGGTGGCGAAAAGCAATGGCAGTGGATCGGATACCGTCCTTTGATTCCGGCCAGAAGGCGCTCGTAATAATCGATTTTCAAATCCGGGTGTACGCCGCCTTGCATAAGAATTCCGGTCCCACCGAGGTCCACCGTCTCCTCGATTTTTTTGTAAATGACATGATCGGGTAGAACGTAAGCCTCGGGATCCCCCTTGACTCGATAAAACGCGCAGAAGGTACAAAATTCTTTGCAGACATTCGTGTAATTGATATTCCGATCGATGATGTAGCTGATGACGTCGTCTGGGTGGAGGCGCTGTCGAATCTGGTCCGCGCATGTGGCCAGATCGAGGAGATCGGCCGTTTCAAAAAGTCGGGCCGCCTCTTCTGAACTCACCCGCGCGCCGTCTGCGGCGGATTCCAAAATTGTTTCTATGCTTCTCATAGGAATTGTAGGCTCCGGACCGACTTGAGCGCGCCAATTTTAGCAGCTTTCTCATAGAACAACTGCAGCGCTTCAAGGCATGAGCGGTCCATGTAGTAATGCACGTTCCTTTGGAGGTACGCCTGGATGAATTCTTTCTTGATTTGAAGCAGTTCGCCGTACTTTTCCGCGATTGTTGGAATACTGGCAACGCCCAAATCACGTGAGGCTTTTAATATATCCACCAATCCGGCATCTTTGAATCCTTCGCGCACCGCCCAAAATGCAAAAACAAAGGGCAATCCGGTCAGAAATCGCCATCGTTCGGCCAGATCGAATATCTCCAGAGGCTCGGAACCGAAGCGCAAGAGCGGTTTTTGCCGTTCAGCATTGGGTTGGGCGTTCTGCTCCATGAACTTCAGCGCATTGTCGCCGATAAGAAGGGCCGCATCATTTTGCGCCAGCATATGTGTCAGGTTCGGCTCAGCGGGTCTGAAATCCGGATGAGTGTGGTAGAACTCATCGAAGATGATTCTCGCCAACGCAACGGATGTGCGCGAACCACTGTCGCAGGCCACCGTCTTTACTTTCCACAGCGGCACTACGCTCACGAGTATGACGCTTCGCACCTGGTATAGTGCGGCCACAGCAGGGCCCGGCACAATGCGCGAACCTTTTATGCGTTGGAATTCAATGGACGGAATCAGGCCGATATCGACGCTTCCCTTCGCCAATTGTTCGGCACACTCGGCCGGCGTGCTTAATACCGGATCGAAGCTTTCTTTCTGAGGACCTTCCAGGATTCCCCACGCCAGTGGAACAGCGTTGAGGTACTTAACGATCGAGATCTTATTCTTCGCCATCTTTCCTTAGCGTCGGGGGATGCCGCGCAAGGACTATTCTACGTGATGTCGAACTCCCGGAACATGTACTGATAAAACGGGTCATTGATGTACAACTTGACCCAATTCAAGCCGACGACGCATTGCTCGAATTGCTGCGACAGCTTCCTGTAAACCGTCGTAGAACGGGGCGAGTAGGAATCCATTTCTGCCACGATTGTGTAGGAGCGCCGGCCCGCTTCGGCGTAGTAGTCGGGACTAACAGTCCGATGGCCATAGGTGAGGCTTTCAGGAAACAGTCCGAGATTGAAAAGTGTGACATCGCCCACCTGTTTATAGTAATCCCGCCGCCGTTCGGGCGACATTTCATTGCTCGCTTGCGTGAGCATGTCAAAAAGATATTGCACGCGCTGACCGGCCTCATCCTTGATCCGGTACATATTCTCGACGCGCACGAAATCCGTGAGCAGATTCGTGATGTACTGGATGGTATCCGGATCGTGCAAGTTGAGTTGTCCCATGCCGCGCTCCGTCAGTCGCTGGAAGAGCAGCCGGATTGGATGATCTCGGGGAATATCTTGCCGCGTTTTCTCAATCATGCACCGTTTCCTCTGCTATAAGATAGACCGCCTTTAAGGTTTCGATGTTTAAACACTCATGCGAATAGCCGTCGTTGGTGCAGGTCCAGCAGGCGCCTGGGCGTCAACACTTCTGGCCCGTCGAGGACACTCCGTGACACTCATTGATTCCCAGGCGCCGTGGGAAAAGCCCTGCGGCGGTGGGGTTACGGCAAAAGCTCTGTCGAGCTTCGGAATCTTCGAATCGGACCTGCCACGAAGTACCATTGATCGAATTACCATTTATTTCGGAGATTCGTGTTCGGTAACCGTAAGTCCAAACGAACCGCTGGCCGTCGTTTCCCGGCGTGAGCTTGGAAAATATCTCATGGAGGAAGCCGAGCGCGCCGGCGCGAACATTGTAAAAAACCGCGTCACGCGAATTGAACGCACGCCTCGTGGGTGGTGTCTTTCCACCCGGAACACCTGTATGCAATCCGACTTCCTAATCGGCGCCGATGGCGCGACCAGCCTTGTGCGGCGATCTGTCAGCACTGGTCTTCGTCCAAAGGATCTGTGCGTTACGCTCGGATACTTCATCCCAGGAACCTTTCCGGCGCACATGAAAATTTACTTTGTTCCCGAATTTGAAGGTTACATCTGGTCATTTCCGCGCCCGACCCACACCTCGTACGGCGTGATTACCCGCAGCGACCCTGGTTGGACTGGACGCGCGAAAATGCTGCTTTCGAACTTTATGGCCGCGGACCTCGGTTCCGAGGTGATGCAACAGGCGGAATTCTACAGCGCGCCGGTTCCCTGTTTGGGTCCAAACTCATGGAAGAAGAATCAGATTTCGGGTGACGGTTGGGCGTTAATTGGTGACGCCGCCGGCCTTGTAGATCCCATCACGGGTGAAGGTATCTACTACGCCTTCAAGTCGGCAGAGATACTGGCACACACGATAGAAAGGCTGGAGCTGTATGGTCCGAAAGTTGACATGGAAATCGGCCGTGAACTGACGCGCGCAAGCAGGATGTATCGGCGGTTTTACCGGGGCCGGTTTGCCGGAGCAGACTTCAAGAAGCGGACTGTACAGCTCGCGCAGCGGAGTAGAACACTGAAAATAATTCTGGGAAATTTAATTTCTGGAAATCAAAGCTATCTGACTTTGAAGAAGAACCTGTTGCTCTCGATACCCTCAGTTACTGTGGATATGATTTGGGGACGCTCGTAGGCGCGGGCATGTTGAAAGCGGACGGAAGCGCCCGCGCCTAACTTCTAATGCACTGTGGGACTGACCTCGTCCTCGGTCTTGGCTTCAGGCTCGACCAACGTGGCGGCCGTTACTTTATCGTCTTCGTCGAGATGGATCAATCGCACGCCTTGCGTCGCTCGGCCAACCGCGCGGATGTCCTGAGAGCGCACCCGGATCAATTTGCCGTTTGCAGTCATTACCAGAACGTCTGCATCCTCCTGAACCCGCATGATCGCCACAACCTTGCCGTTCTTTTCAGTGGTCTTCACGTTAATGATGCCTTTACCACCGCGCCCTTGCGTTCGATACTCCTCGACAGCTGTGCGCTTACCGAAACCACGCTCCGTAACGGATAGGACCATATCGTTTTCGTTAGTCGATGCAATCATGCTGACAACGTAATCACCTTCGTCCAGACGAATACCGATCACGCCATACGCCTGACGGCCCATTGCGCGGATGTCCGTATGGGGAAATCGAATGCACATGCCATCATGTGTTCCAATCAGCACAGTTTCTTGTCCAGATACGAGTTCTGCGGCAATTAGCTCGTCATCCTCCGGGACGCCCATTGCAATGATTCCACGCTGCGTTGGGTTATTGAACCCTTCCAGGGAGGTCTTCTTTACGGTTCCCTTTCGTGTGGCCATTAATACCGATACATTTGCGTCGAAGTCTTTAACAGACAGCAGCGCGCGGACTTTCTCTTCAGCCGAAAGATTCGCGAGATTCACGATGGCTTTGCCACGCCCCGCGCTTCCGACATCCGGAATTTCATACACCTTGAGCCAATACAAGCGGCCGCGATCGGTGAATACCAGAACGTCTGCATCCTCCTGATATTCGCGACAAAGACATTCGTTACAGGATCCTCATCCTTAGTCTTCATGCCAATGCGGCCTTTGCCGCCACGGCCCTGATTGCGATAAACGGAAAGCGGTGTGCGTTTCAGATATCCACTATGCGTAACCGTGATCACGGCTTCTTCTTCAGCGATCAGATCCTCGAGCCGGATTTCCGCCTCTTCATCAATGATCTCGGTCCTGCGGGCGTTGCCGTACTTCTTTTGGACATCCCGAAGCTCCTTCACGATGAGCTCGCGCAGCTTTACTTCGCTGGCAAGGATTTCCTTCAGTTCGGCGATTTTTTCACGCAGTTCCTTCAGTTCATCCTCGATTTTCTGCCGCTCAAGGCTGGTCAAGCGCTGCAGTTGCATCTCGAGGATTGCCTTAGCTTGAATTTCAGTAAATTCAAATTGCGCGATTAATCCTTCGCGAGCCTCCGCCGTGTTTTTTGCAGCACGGATTAACTTGATGATTGCGTCGATGT
>QHXA01000304.1 GCA_003222755.1 Acidobacteriota bacterium | reverse complement strand
TTCATCCTCGGTTAGCGCCAGCTTGAACCGGATATAGCTGTTCATGTGGCTGTCCGGCACGTGATGAACCACCTGACGCACCGTCCAGCCGCCCTTCCGATAAGGTATATCCAGCTGCGTTTCCGTTAATCCTGCAACTGCGCTACGCATTTTCTGAGGCGCCGCGGCGATGTCGTTGATCGCCGCTGCTCGTTGCTCTGCAGTGTTGCGTCCTGCCCAAGTAAATTGTCCAATCGGGTATCGAATATCCATTTGCTAAGTATGCCAGTACCGTGAAAATCTGTGCAGATATGAAAGCCATACGTATCCACAATTACGGCGGGCCCGAAGTTTTGAAATACGAAGACGTACCTGTTCCAACTGCGGGAAAGTCCGAAGCGGTGGTGAGGATTGCAGCTGCGGGTGTGAACTATATCGACATCTAGCACAATTCCCGTTCACTCCCGGGCAGGAGGGAGCGGGGACTGTAACCGCGATTGGAGACGGTGTCACAGAAGTGCAGGTGGGCGATCGTGTCGCTTACGCGATGACGCAAGGCTCGTATGCGGAATACGCCGCCGTCCCGGCTTGGAAGCTCGTGAAGCTGCCGGACAATGTCGATTTCAAACTCGGCGCCGCGATCATGCTGCAAGGCATGACGGCGCACTATCTGACGCACAGTACGTTTCCTCTCAAGCGCGGCCACAAAGCACTGGTCCACGCGGGGGCCGGTGGCGTTGGACTGTTGCTGACGCAAGTCGCGAAGAAGCTTGGCGCCACGGTATACGCCACCGTCGGCAGTGATGCGAAAGCCGAACTGGCGCATGCCGCCGGAGCGGATGAAACGATTATTTATTCCAAGCTGGAGTTCGAATCGGAAGTGAAGCGGCTTGCTCCCGGCGGTGTGGACGTGGTTTACGACTCCGTTGGCGCGAGCACGTTTGAGAAGAGCCTCAATTGCTTGCGCCCGCGCGGCTACATGGTCCTATATGGGCACTCGAGCGGCCCGGTTGCGCCGATCGATCCGGGAGTACTGGTCGCCAAGGGGTCGTTGTTTTTCACGAGGCCATCACTCGTGCACTATGCGACGACGCGCGATGAAATCCTTTCGCGGACTTCCGATCTGTTTCGCTGGATGCAAGCCGGCGAGCTGAAGTTTAAAGTGGATCACGTGTTTCCATTGGCGGAAGCGGCGAAGGCGCACGAGGCATTGGCGGGCAGGCGCACAACGGGAAAGGTGGTGTTGATGTTGTAGCGGCGTTCATAGACCGCCGCCACAGTTGCGCTACTTCAGCGGCTGCAATTCAGGCTTCACGCCAGCGGAAAGCGGGTACCGATCGACATTAAGCAGCATCGAGACCAACTGGTAATAACCCATCACGCCGATCAGATCGACCACTCCTCGCTCGCCGAACTTATCCTTCGTCGCCTTGAAGACAGGATCACTGACCTGCTTCGTGTTCAACAGCTCGGTGGCAAAGTTGTACACGATCGTTTCGTCGGCATCCATTGCCGCCGGCCGTCTTCCTCCAGCGATGGCCTGGATGATGGACTCATTCAAGCCCGCCTGAGCGGCAGCCGCCCGATGGGCGTTCCACTCGTATTGCGCCGTCCAATGACGAGCGGTAATGATGATTGCCATCTCGTTCAGTTTGCGCGGCAGCGACGAATGGAATCGCATCTGCGCTCCGAACTCCTGGGCGAGATCTCCCATCTCCGGACTGCGCAATAGCACATTGAACGGACCTCCCGCTCCACGCCGTTCGCCGCTGACAAGATGTTCCATCATCTTTTTCTGTTCCGGCGTCATCTCGTCCCACTTCAGCGGCTTGAACCGGTCACCCACGAGCTGCACGTCGCGCGGATTGGGTGGCGGCGCTTGAGCAGCGATCAATGTGGCAACGAGCGCGCAGGCAATCAGACCCACAACAATCAATACCTGATTTTGCATAGCGTCTCCTTGGAGCCTATTGTAGGGGCGGTCTATGACCGACCAGTGTCCCCTCAGTTGCCAGATCGTGGGCGGTTATAGACCGCCCCTACAGTTTAGAAATAGATCTTGCCGGCGAGCTGGATGATTCTTGGGCTGCCGGGCTGTCCCGCGGCTCTCACAGCCGTAAGAGCTCCAAAACCGTCACGATTCGTTACCGGATTTGCAGCATTTACAAGCGCGCCGGTTGTCGGATTGAATTGAGCTGCAGTGTTCAATGTCGTCCAGTTCGTATGGTTGAACACGTTGTACGTTTCAACTCGAAGCTGGATGTAGCGGTTCTCACCCTCGCCATATTTGAATTTCTTGAACAACGACATGTCCCAATTGTTGAGACCGGGCCCGCGCACAGGGAAGATGCCGGAATCGTTTCCAATACTGCCCTTCGCAGCAGGAGCGACACAGCTGACATCGACGAAGGCGTTGATGGTGCGGTCGCTTCGGCTCTTGTTCGGATCGCAGGTCAGCACCACACGGGGGGCGAAGTCTTCGCTGCCTGTGATTCGTCGGTTCAATTCCGGTTGTCCGATACCGGTGAGCGAATACGTGAAGTTCAACGGTGAGCCCACGCTGAAGCTGGACAGACCCGACCATTGCCAGCCGCCGAATATCTGACGTCCGACGGCATTGTCCAGGAACGATCCCGTCCGCGCCAGGCTCGGAATGTCGTAAATGTAGTTGAGTGTGAATCCATGCGAGCGGTCGAGGGCAAGCAAACCATAGTTGACGCCACGCGTATTCGTGAGATGGCCGTCAGTCGTACCCAGTGCCCTGGACCATGTATAGTTTGCGCCGAACTGCAGGCCACGGCCTGCGCGGCGGTTTCCTGAAATCTGCAGCGCGTTGTAGTTGGAAGACCCGCCGAAGCTGTACCGCGCCTGGGCGGACTGACCGGCCGTCGTGCGGCCGCCCGCGTAACCGATGTACGGACGGTAGAAATTCGCAGGGAGTGTGGTCGTTCCGTCGAAGCGAGGCGCCAGGGTCGGATCTTGAGTTTCCGGCAGCCAGGCGCTTCCGAACGGCAGCGCGTTGAACGGCGCCAACTCGGTCAGATGGCGAGATTGCGTGCCCACGTAAGACACATCGAGCAGAATGCGTAAAGGCAGTTCGCGTTGAATGCCTGCATTGAAGTTGTATGTCGTGGGCACGTGACCGTCTTTCGCCACTTGCGTGATCTGCAGTGGGAAAACGGTTCCACCGGAGCTGCCGAGGTCGGCGAGGTTTCCATAGAAGATCTGAGACAGCTGCACCTCGGGAGGGTTCGTCAGGAAATTCGTCGTGTAGCCGATAGCGGACGTTGCGATCCGCTCATAAAACACTCCACCGCCCGCGCGGAATACGGTCTTCTTGGCGACTTCATACGCGAGGCCGATGCGCGGTCCCCACTGCGGTCCACGATTCTCAATCAAACCCCGTGGCACGCCATTCTGGCCGGCATGGACCAGTCCGTTGCTTGTACTGCCAATGCCGGGCACTATAGCGCCGATCAACACCGCCGGCCCCGTTGCGCCAGTCACGGGATTACGTGCGACCCGCTGCCCACCAACGAGCGCAGGTTGATAAAGGACAACCTGCTTGGCAGGATCGTACGCGGCCGGATCGAAGTTCGTGAATAGCCCATTCTTTTCCCACAGCGGTGGCACGAAATTCGCGCGCATGCCGTAATTAACGGTAAGGCTGCGGTTCACCTTCCATGTGTCCTGAAGATAAAACTCGTAATTCCAATATGGAGCCGTGGGCAGGAGAGTCTTGCTGAATTGCTGATAGTCTCTGAAGTTTCCGAGTAACGCATTGGCGTACGCCCAACCCGTGTCGCCAGGATTTGCCGAATCCCGGTCAAAATTAATTGTCGAGTTATATGGCCTGAACGGGTTTTCCTGTTTGACCGCGTATTCCACGAAGCCGCCCGCTTTGATGGTGTGCGTCGAAAGTACTTTTGCCAGATTATCGGTGACATTCGTGATGGGATTCTTATTCGCGTACGGCAGACCGGCGAAGCTTGTCACGGCGGTAGGAATGCCCGCTCCGCTCACGCCGCCGAAACCGAAATTTGGGATGAGGCCGCTCGGATCCGCATTCGGGTAAAGCAACGGTATCGTGATTTTCGAAACTGACCTGTAGTACGGGCTACCGGCCGGAGGAGCGTCGCCTGGAATTCCGTTCTTCCCCTTACCGAACTGGAATTCGTTCGTCATCGTGGGATTGATAATTGTGGTGACGTTGCCGGCGACCGACCAACCGAATGTCGGCGCGTAAAACGGCGTCAGACCGAGATTGTTCCCCGAATCCGCGCGCCCGTATGGATTGTTCTGCGTCTGCTTGCTCTTGATAATTCGGACGTATGCTTGCCACTTTGAATTGATGTTGTAGTCAACGCGGTATACCTGGTCGAACGAGGGAAGCTCGGAAGCCACCTGCGACTCGTAGTTATAAGAAGGTTGGCCCGTCACATTGGGTGAGGGCAACCAGTTCAGGACCTGCGGACCATAAGGACTAAAGCGGTCCTGCGGAATTTTGTTGCCGGGGAAACAGGCCGTCTGGTCGCCGGCATTGCACGCGCCGGACTTTAGAGGATCTTTCACGAATATAGGAATGCCTGCGCCATCCCGGCTCTGTGAGAAATCACCGATGCGTTCGAGTGCCGTCGGCACGGTGATCCGGCGTGGTGCCGGAGGCGTTCGTTGCCGGCCCCATTCGTGCGAAACGAAGAAGAACAGTTTATTCTTCTCGATCGGTCCGCCGACGTTGTAGCCGGCCGTCAGGAACCGGTAGATCTGGCGCGGCGTGCCTTGCCGGTTGTTTGTGAATGAATTCGCATTCCATCCTTCGTGACGCTTGAACCAGTAGCCGCCTCCATGGAAATCTTGAGTTCCCCTCTTCGTGGCGACTTGAATTTGCGCGCCGGAATTTCGTCCGAACTCGGCGCCTTGGCTCGTCGTGGACACCTTGAATTCAGCAATGGCATCCATGCTGATGCGATAGGCGAACTGTTGATTTACTCCCGAGTCCGTCACCGTTTGGCCGTCGACAGTGAAATTGTTTTGATTGGCGCGCTGTCCATTAAAGGTAGTGGTGCCAGATACGGCATCGGCTGGAGCGCCGGGAATCGTCTTCAGAAGTCTCGTGAAATCGCGTCCGTTTAGAGCGATATCCAGGATCTGCCTGCCGGTCACGATGCCCGACCGTTCAGCCGACACCGTTTCCAGTTGAACAGTCTCCGCCTCAACTGTCACCGACTCCGGCGTCAACCAGATGTTCGCGTATCAGGAGGCATTCCGAGTTTGTCGTTGACGAACAGTTTCACATCGGTCTTCTTGTAGGTTTTGAATCCTGGAAGTTCGACCGTTACCGTATACGTTGCAGCGGGCAGGGCACTGAATAGGTAAATCCCCGCTTCGTTCGTGATCGTTTGACGAAGGGTGACGCCTTGTTCTTGATTGATCAGCGACACTTGAGCGCCCGGAATCACGGCTCCCGAAGTATCCTGCACGACGCCCGTGATTGAACCGGACGTGTTCTGCGCGAACACCGGGAAGCTAAACGCAAAAACGTTGATGATGAGCAGGCACAGTGTTGTTTTTAATCTTCTCGATTTTGCAAACATCAGCGATTGTCCTCCATTATCCGGCGCGTAGTTTATACTGCGGGGCACTGTACCTCAATGATTTTGAGTGACTTTGGCTGTAGCGGCGATGTATGCCCGCCGCTACAGTTGGGGAACAACTATGAGCTTGAGAACCGTGAGTCTTGGGGTAAGGGAATGCCCGACCCTGCTGGAGTTTGGACATTTCAGCACCGCTCCGCGGTGCCGCAGCTTGTGTCTCTTCACCAAGCCCGCGATT
>QHXA01000303.1:4789-14000 GCA_003222755.1 Acidobacteriota bacterium | reverse complement strand
GCGCTCGATCTGCGACGGCGTGATCTGGTCTAGGTGAATCAGAGTCCAACGCAAATTTCGGATCGGATATTCCTTGTCGATCTTCTCGATCGTGTCTAGGAATCCCTCGATGCTTGCTTCGAGAGTCGTATGAACGTGAAGAGGCAGTCGCGCCGGCGCACGCCGCCTCCAGTCTCGGACGAGCGACAGATTATAGCCGCCTCGATCAGGGTCGTATTGTGTTTTTGTCAGGATTTGGTTAAGGCGATATCCGGATTCCGGCGGCGGCAAACAATATAAAATGATTGCCGTGATCATTACTGTCGGAGCGCGGCTGACGGCGAGAGCTGGTGAGGCGGCGTGAATGGAGAAAAGTATGGCTCTGTCCGAAATTGAACTGCGCATCGCCGCGCTGGAAGCGGAAATGGCGCGCGTGAAGAAGCGACTGGAAAAAGGGCCTGTTGAACGGGAAGACTGGCTGGACGAAATCTATGGAGCTTTCGCTAACGACCCGCATTTCGAGGAGGCGATGCGGCTGGGGCGAAAATATCGCGAATCGTTGCGGCCCAAAGCAACAGTAAGAGCAGATCGCAAACCTTCGAAGGCCGCCGTCCGGAAAGCCAGCAAGGCGGGCCGAAAGTGAGATGTACATTCTCGACACCGACCATCTCAGCCTACTGGGAAGAGCTTCGAGCGCGGAAGCCGTTCGGTTGCGCTCGCGGCTGGCGGAATTGAAACCGGAAGAAAGAGTGACGACCATTATCACGTTCGAAGAGCAAATGCGCGGCTGGATATCCCATCTGGCGCGCTTACGTCCGATCGTCCGGCAAGTGGAGGCTTACAGACGGCTGAAGGAATTCCTCGACGTCTATTCGAAATTAGCCGTGCTGGATTTCGATGAAGCGGCGGCTGCCAAATTCGAGGATCTCCAACGTCTGCGCCTTCGCATCGGAACCATGGATTTGAAAATCGCTGCTATCGCGGTGTCTCGTGGCGCGACGGTACTCAGCAGGAATCTTAAAGATTTTGGGCGCGTACCCGGATTGAAAGCCGAAGACTGGACAAGGTGATCACGAATCTCAGAATTAATCGAGTCATTATCGTCAACCTTCGACCATCCTTCCGTTCAGCGAGCGTAGGAAGGCGACGAGCGCCGTTTTTCTTCGGGCGTGAAGCAGAATCACGTCATCACACTCCACTGATTTCTTTTTTGGTACTGCACCGGACGCTAGTAAGATTCGACACAAGTCTCGCTCTCAAATTCTCGTGCCACCAAAGGGAGGAAACTTGATCCAACGAACGGTGATCTCCTTGATCGTTTGCGGATTGGCAGTGACAGCCTGGGTCGCTACATCATCCGGCACCTTGTCCGCTGCCCAGGAACCGGTCTCTTTCAGGAAGGACATTCAGCCGATCCTCCAGAACAGTTGCTGGAAATGTCATGGCGACGCATTGCAGCTTTCGAAGCTCGACTTGCGGACGTTCGATGCCGCACTGAAGGGTGGCGACAAGGGCGCAGCGATTGTCCCCGGCAAGGCGGAAGAAAGCCGGCTGTACCGGCGAGTCGCCGGTCTCGAACGGCCAGCCATGCCTATGGACGGCAGGCTCAGCGACGAGCAAATCTCCGCAATCAAAGCCTGGATCGATCAAGGCGCACATTGGGATGCTGCAGCTGAAGGAAAAGCCCAACCCGTGGACCGGGCCGCGTTAGCCGCACTGGAAAACATGGAGATCTCGCCTGAAGCCCGGAACTACTGGGCGTTCAAGCTGCCGGTGCAGGCGACTCTGCCGAATGTGTCGGCAAGTATGACGAATCCGATCGACCGTTTTCTCGAGAAGACCCGTCAGGAAAAGGGCCTCAAAGCGGCACCGCGAGCGGATCGGTTGACGCTCTTACGCCGAGCTTATCTGGATTTGATCGGGCTGCCGCCCACTCCGCCGGAAACGGCGGAGTTTCTTTCGGACAACAGTCCTGGCGCTTGGGACCGCGTGATCGACAAACTGCTAGCCTCACCTCACTACGGTGAGCGCTGGGGCCGGCACTGGCTGGACGTCGCGCGTTATGCGGACTCCGATGGCTTCGAGCACGATTACGATCGGCAGAATGCCTGGATGTATCGAGACTACGTGGTCCGCTCTTTTAACGACGACAAACCCTACAACATTTTTATTAGGGAACAGATCGCCGGCGACGAACTGGATAGCAAGAACATTGACACCATGATTGCCACCGGATTCCTGCGGGCAGGACCTCGCGTGCATTTCAGGGAAAAGGACACTCCTGAGCGCCGTTTTGATTACCTCGACGATGTGCTCGCCACGATCGGACGCGGGGTGCTTGGCCTCACGATTCAGTGCGCACGCTGCCACAATCACAAATTCGATCCGATTCCGCAGAAAGACTATTACGCGCTGCAGGCCGCGATCTTCGGTTACGTCGAAACCACGTATCCGCTGGTACCGAAAGAAGACGCCGATGCCTACACCAAAAAGATTGCGGACATCGATGCAGAAGTAAAACCACTCCGGGAGCAGATTGCAAAAATCGAGAGCCCCTACCGCGAAAAATTGAAAGCCGAAGCGCTCAAGAAATTCCCCGAAAACGTCCAGCGAGCCGTCTTGAAACCCGAGAACGAACGGACTGCCGGCGAGGCATTACTTGCTACACAGATCATTGAAGGTGGTCTCAACGTCAACGGGCGGGCATTGGAGCGCGCTTTAAGTGCCGAAGACGCGGCACAGCGAAAAGCTTTGACTGATCGAATCGCCGGTCTCGAAAAAGGAAGGCCGAAGCCGCTACCAGAGGCGGATATCGTCACCGATGGCGATTATCGGTTTACTCCGCTCGGAGATGGCGACGAGGTGATCGGCTGCGTGAAGTGCAGAATTCAGGAAGGCGAAGGAACCTACCTGCACAGCGGTCCAGGGAGGTATCAGGTTCCGCCGTCCTATTTCCTGGTTCGCGGTGATCCGAATAGCAAGGGATCTCTGATGAAGCCAGGATTTATTACGGTGGCTACCTATGGGAATCCACCAACAGAGATTCCTCCCGCGGATGGACACACCTCCGGAAGACGAAGAGCCCTTGCGGAGTGGCTGGCCTCGCGAGAAAACCCGCTGACGCCGCGCGTGATCGTCAATCGCATTTGGCATCACCATTTCGGGCGCGGCATCGTACCCACACTGGACAATTTCGGCAAGATGGGAGATCCGCCAACACACCCGGAGCTTTTGGATTGGTTAGCTGTCGAATTCATGAATCGCGGCTGGAGCCTCAAGCAACTTCACAAACTGATCATGACTTCCGAGGCCTATCAAATGGCCTCTTCGTATGCGGATGAAGGGAATCTGGAAAAGGATCCGCAGAACCAATACCTCTGGCGCTATCGCCCTCAACGGCTCGATGCTGAAGTCGTGCGCGACAGTGTGCTGGTGGCTAGCGGTGCCATTAATCTGGCTGTTGGTGGGAAGCCTGTTCGTCCGGCTTTGCCAGAGACGCTGGTCAAATCGACGATCTACAACGTCTGGAAGAATCAAGATGACGGTCCCGACGTCTGGCGGCGCAGCCTCTATGTCTATCGGAAGCGCGGCATGGCGTTCCCGATGTTCGAGGTATTCGACATGCCCGATCCAAATTTCAGCGCGGGCAGACGTACCATCTCTACTGTGCCCACACAGGCGCTGACGCTAATCAACAATGAGTTCGTGCTGAGGCAGGCGCAGATGTTCGCAGACAGAGTGAAGAAGGAGGCCGGAGATGATCCGGTCAAGCAGATCAATCTGGCGTACCGGATTGCATTGGCTCGGCTTCCAGACGAGACAGAGCTGGCGCTGGCGACGGATCTGCTGGGGACTCATTCCCTCCTCGATCTGACACATGTGCTGTTCAACTTAAGCGAGTTCCTCTATATGAGGTGACCGTATGAAATACTTTTGGTCTCGACGCGATTTTTTGTTTCAATCCGGTGGCGGCATCAGCGGCCTGGCACTCGCTTATCTGCTCCACAAAGACGGATTGCTGGCGGCCGAATCGACTGACGCGATTTGCACGAACGCGCCGCTCAGCGGAAACCCATACGCCCCCAAAGCGCCACACTTCAGAGCACGCGCGAAAGCCGTCATTTCGCTATTTATGACTGGCGGTCCAAGCCATGTCGATACTTTCGATCCCAAACCTGCCCTGGCTAAATATGCTGGACAACCGTTGACGGGCAAAGGCGACATCAACGTGCGGCAAGGCTGGCCTGGGCCGCTGATGCCGAGTCCCTTCCAGTTCAAGAAATACGGGCAAAGTGGAATCGAGATCTCGGAAATTTTTCCGAACCTTGCTCAGCACAGTGACGAAATGGCCATCTTGCGATCCATTTATGCTCGATCCAACGACCACGTCCAATCGACCTATGAATTGCAATCCGGACAGATCCGCGCGGGTTATCCCGCGATGGGTTCCTGGATCACTTACGGTCTGGGCTCGGAAACAAGCGGGCTGCCGGCATTCGTCGTCATACCGGACCCGCGCGGCGGACCGATCGGCGGAGTAAGCAGTTGGAGCGCAGGGTTCATGCCGGCCGCTTACCAAGGCACGGCCTTCCGTTCCTCCGGCGGCGATCCAATCATGGACCTGAAGCCGCCGAGCGGATTGACAACCGAGCAGCAGCGCACACGGCTTGACCTTTTGGCCAAACTGAACGAGCGTGACTTGCAGAAGTATCCCGGCGACTCCGAACTGGCTGCGCGCATTTCATCGTACGAACTCGCATTCCGGATGCAGGGCTGTGCGCCTCGAGCCGTCGATCTGAGCAGCGAATCGGAGAGCACGCGCAAACTGTATGGAATGGACGAGAAGATCACGGAGGCTTTCGGCAGGCAATGCCTGCTGCCTGCTCGCCCGCAGGCTGGTTGAGAATGGAGTGCGATTCGTACAAGTTTTTTCCGGCGGGTTAGGCGACCAGAACACCGATACATGGGACGCGCACGTCGATGTGAAAACCAACCACACGCTTCACGCCGCCGAAACCGACCGGCCCATTGCCGGCTTGCTGACCGACCTGAAAGCGCGCGGCCTGCTCGATTCGACATTGATCGTTTGGCACGGCGAATTCGGCCGAATGCCAATCTCGCAAAGAGGCATTGGGCGCGACCACAATCCCGGCGCCATGCCGGTATGGATGGCCGGTGCGGGGATCAAGGGCGGCCAGGTGATCGGATCCAGCGATGAGTTCGGTCTCAAGGCGGAACAACAAGTAATGTCTGTTCACGACCTGCACGCCACGATATTGCACTTGCTCGGTCTGGATCACACGAGGCTCACGTATCGCTTCAATGGCCGCGACATGCGCCTCACTGATGTATACGGTGAACTGATTCCACAAATTGTTGGCTGACCGGCCGTGACGTTCGTGCAGCGCTTTTGCCGATGCTCTCACGTCGCATTTGGTATACTCTCCGCGATTTCAGTTCCCGGCAAAACCAGTGGTTTTCATCGAAATTCTTTGGGAGGTTCCAAATGAAGCGTTGTCTCGCGTCCGGACTTGCCATTGCTTTAGTGCTGTGTGCCACTCCTGCATTCGCGCAGCAAAAGGCCACCGCGCAAAATGTGCCCGAAATTTCCTATACGTCAGTGCCGAACTTTTTGAAGGTTCCGGCCGGTGAAACTCTCGGCGAAGCGGTCGGGATCGCGACCAACTCCAAAGGTCACATCTTCGTTTATTTCCGCAGCGCCAACACACGGTTATGGGAATTCGATAAGAACGGGACCTTCATCAAGGAAATCGGCAAAGGTTATTACGGCTTTGAGTTTGCGCACTCCGTTCGTGTCGATGCGCAAGACAACATCTGGACCGTCGACGAAGGCACGAACACCGTCACGAAGTTCAGCCCGGAGGGCAAGTTCCTGATGGTGCTCGGTCGCAGGCCGCCGGCGGTCGAGGGCGCCGTCGCGACGACCGCAGGTCCCAATCCGCCCGCACAGAAATACATTTTCTGCCGCCCGACAGATGTGGCCTGGGATCCGCAGGGCAACATTTTCGTATCCGATGGATACTGCAACAACCGGGTAGTGAAGTTTGACAAGAACGGCAGATTCCTCGCACAGGCGGGCAGCGAGCGAGCAGGTCGCGAACCCGGTCAGTTTAACTTGCCGCATGGACTCCAGGTCGATGGAAAGGGCAACGTGTGGGTGGCAGACCGCTCCAATAACCGATACCAGGTCCTCGATAACAACCTCAAGCCAATAAAAACCTACGATAACCTTGGCGTCGGCTGGACCGTTTGCGTTTCGCCTGGTCCGCACCAGTACGTCTTCGCGTCCAACTCCAACCCCAACGGCAATGCTCCTGGCACGTGGGAGATCACTGGCGAGATCTACAAGCTGGAATTGGATGGGACGATCCTTGGCAAGTTTGGTCATGCGAGCAAAGAATTCGGCGGATTCCAGGTGGTCCATATGATGGATTGCCGCAATCCCAATGAGATCGTCGTCGGAGAAATCGAATCCTGGCGCGTGCAGAAACTGATGCTGCAGCCGGTGACGACTAAGACATCGAGCACACGATAGGAGACTTCTCATGAGACGCTTTTTGCCAGTATTGCTTACGATGATATTCCTCGGCGGTCTGTCAGCCGCGGCCCAGAACGCCGTACCTGAGATTGCCTTCGACTCTGCCGCAAATCCGCTGACGCTTCCCGATGACATTTATTTGGGCGAAGTAGGTGGCGTGGCGGCAAATTCTAAAGGCGATATTTTCGTTTACACGCGAACCGGTCATCCGACCATATCACTGGGGAGCTCACGGGCGTTCGCGCACGGAGGCTCGCGTCTGTTCCAGTTCGATCGAACCGGCAAATTTGTTCGCGAAATTGGACAGAACAGCTACGGTTTCATGTTTGCTCAGCAGGTCCGCATCGATCCGCAGGACAATATCTGGATCGTCGATCAGATGACGAACTATGTGATGAAGCTCGACTCCACGGGGCGGGTCCAAATGTTGCTGGGAAGAAAACCCGAAGCCATTCCAGTTCCCGCTCCCGCCCCTCGCGGCGAAGCGGGCGGTGCGGCCGCCGCGGCCGGCGGGGCCCGCGGTCGCGGAGGTCTCCCCGGAGAGGGCGCGGCGAGCGATGTGTTTAACCGGCCTACCGATGTGGCATGGGATGCTGCCGGTAACATCTTTGTGGCCGATGGCGCGGGCAACAACAGCCGAGTTGCCAAATTCAACAACAAGGGCGTGTTCGTCAAGTCCTGGGGCTCGAAGGGAACCGGTCCGGGCCAGTTCGGCTCAGTGCTTGCGATTGCTGTCGATGCTCAAGGCAATGTCTACGCCGCCGACGGAGGCAATAAGCGCATCCAAGTCTTCGACAACAACGGAAACTTCAAGGCGCAGTACAGCAACGTTGGAACTCCCGCAGCGCTTTGCATTACACCCGCGCCGAACCAGGTGCTTTACAGCTCCAATTCAAATCCGCCGGAGGATCTCGACGTCGCCGGAGAGATCTACAAGATCAAATTGGACGGGACCGTCATCGGCAAATTCGGCCGAGCAGGAAAACTGCCGAAAGAGTTTGGCGCTACCAACTCCATCGACTGTCGCAGCGAGAACAACCTGCTTGTGGGTGAGATCGACAATATGAGGGTTCAGAAGCTCACTCTACGTTAGGCGTGCGGGCGCACTATTTTAATCGGAATGCAACCGATACCTCCGAATCAACAACGATCGCTTGTTGAGCGCCTCACGAAGATGTGTGGCGGCGGCTACAGTCCTGAGATCCGGCGGAAGTACTTCATCAGCGGTCCGCAATGGGCGGCTGCATATCGGGGACAAGCTTTGTTTTGGGCTCCAACGCGAGAGCCGATCACCTTTGAAGATGTCATCCGCGAGTTCGGGAAAATCGGCATTGGTTATTGGTCCACTCACGACAGCGATGTCATTCCCACCGACGTCCTTGGCACCGACAGACAGGCCGAGATCGTGGCGAAGATTAAAAGAACGCTCGAAGAACACGGCGTGAAGTGCTCCATGGTGACCACTGAGACGTTTTATCACGCCGTTTTTGCAGCGGGTCCAGCGCCGGAAGCGCCGGAGGTGCGCGAGTATGCCGCATTCCGCGTCCGAAACACTGTCGACATTGGACACGAGCTAGGCGCTCGTTACGCCGTGTACTGGCCCGGATCTCTCGGTTACTTCACTCAAGGCTCGATTGATGAAATCCAAACGCTCGGCTGGTACGCCGACGCGCTCAATGCGGCGTGTGAACGTGATATCGAGGTCGCGAAACAAAAGGGCCGCGATACGCTAAAACATTGTCTTGAAGCAAAACCCTTTGAGCCCCAGGCAGAGATTTTGTTGCCGACAAGCGATGCGATGCTCGCTTTCATTTCGTCAGGACGCTTGAAGCATCCGGAAATGGTGGGCCTCAATCCGGAGTATTTGCACGAGCTGATGTGGGGAGGAGCTCCGAGAGCGGCTTTGGCTCGAGCGTTGTTGGCCGGCAAGCTGTGGCACCTGGATATAAACGACGGATACAGGCTGAAACATGACGTGGATATTGCGATTGGTCTCGTCAATCCGCTCGACTGGCTGAACGTACTGATGCTGCTGCGCTCGAATGGATTCAATGGGCCGTTCAATCTGGATTTCAAGCCATTGCGCACGACGAGCAATCACGGCGTCTTTGCCGTCAGTTTTCCGAATGCCGTCGACCGATTCATCACGCTGTGGGAGATTGCCGCCGAAGCGCTCGAAGACTCCGTCATTCGCGAAGCAACCGCAGCCTTGAAAGCAGGGTCCGGAGTATCGGCAGGGACCGATGCCGACGCAATCGCGGAAGCGAACAAAGAGCTTCTAACATTACACGAGTTGATTGCCCACCGGCTCGTCCAACTTCTGCTCGGAATGCATCGCGGCCGCACTTACTTTTGATGACCTTCTGGCTTGGCATTGACGTCGGTACCGGCGGCACTCGCGCTCTGCTGGTGAACGCGCAGGGCAAAGTTATCCACTCATTCATTGCTCCTCATGAAGAGATCCGCATGGAACGGCCGATGTGGGCAGAACAGCGGCCGGAGAACTGGTGGGATGCCGGAAAACAAGCAATACGCGGTGTTCTGGCACAAGCGCATGCTTCCGGCAACGATGTGCGCGGCATCGGACTTTCGGGACAAATGCATGGTCTCGTCATGCTGGATGCTGCAGATCGAGTTATTCGTCCGGCGTTGATCTGGTGCGATCAACGCAGC
>QHXA01000303.1:0-4699 GCA_003222755.1 Acidobacteriota bacterium | reverse complement strand
CTTCCAAAGCTGCTCTGGGTGCGTGATCAGGAACCCGCACAATTCGAACGCCTATGCAAAATACTTCTGCCAAAAGATTACATTCGCTTCTGCTTGACGAGTGAATACGCGACGGATGTGTCGGACGCGTCAGGAACCTCGTTGTTCGATGTCGCGCGGCGGCGATGGTCGGATGAAATGCTCGAGCGCGTTAACCTTGTTCGATCAATTCTGCCTGCTGCTCTGGAATCGAGTCGAATCAGCGGCCGTGTTTCTCGCTCAGCTGCAGACGCGACCGGCCTCGCCGCAGGTACTCCGGTGGTCGCCGGCGGTGGCGACCAGGCAGCAAGCGCTGTTGGGAACGGAATCGTTGAGGCAGGAACAGTTTCGTGCACTATCGGAACATCAGGCGTGGTCTTTGCGTTCATGGAATCGCCCGAACATGACGTGCGCGGCCGGGTTCATACCTTCTGTCATAGCGTGGAGGATGCATGGCACGTGATGGGAGTCACGCAAGGAGCGGGGTTGAGCCTGCAATGGTTCCGAAATAATCTCGCACCCGGTACGGCCTACGATGCGCTCACCACTGAAGCCGCCTCCGCGCCCGCCGGTGCTCAAGGACTATTTTGGCTTCCTTACCTGATGGGTGAACGCACGCCCCATCTCGATGCGTCGGCTCGCGGCGGCTGGATTGGCCTTACTGCCAAACATACGCGTGCGGACCTGATCCGCTCATTGATGGAAGGTGTTTCATACAGCCAGAAGGATTGTCTCGATATCATCGAACAAATGGGCGTTGCAGTTGAATCCGTGCGCCTCTCGGGTGGCGGGGCGCGCAGCGAGTTCTGGCAGCAAATGTTGGCGGATGTTTTCGGCAAGCCTGTGTCGATTCTCGAAAACCAGGAAGGATCCGCCTATGGTGCCGCTTTGCTCGCACTGGTCGGAACCGGCGAGTACTCTTCCGTCCGGGAGATACACAAAGCGGCCATCCGCGAAGTCCGCACGTGTGAACCGCAGGCCGCAGAACAGAAGATCTACGCAGAAGGACATCGAACGTATCGGTCGCTCTACCCGGCCATCAAGGGCGTGCTGAGCCCGCCGTAGGCGCCGGGTTTAGCCGGCGCTGAGGGTACAAGCGCACCGCGGAGCGGTGCACGGAAATTAGCCAGGGGTACGCGTTTTTTGCGTACCCCTGGAATATGTCGACAACTCAGGAATCCGCACCCTGAAGGGTGTCGAGGACTTCTCGCACCCTTTCCAGGGTGCGCTGTTTTTGGTTTCAGACAACCGGGGGTTGCGCTCGCTCCCGCTCGCTTAACCCCCGGCTAATTTCCTGACACGCCTCCGGCGTGCGCAAAATGGATAAGCCCGCCGCCTACGGCGCTTCCATTCAGAACGTGAATCTCAAACCGAATTGCCCCTGGAACGGCGGCAGCGCCGCTCGTGCCTGCCGGAATGTTACGGCTCTCTCGTTGCCGTTGAAGTCAGTAAGGTTCGCTGTGTTGAAGAGGTTGAACATCTCCCAGATCACTTCCACGTTCTTGGTTTCGTCCAGGAAGAACTTCTTCGACACGCGCAGATCCGTCGAAAAGAATGGATCCCCGCGCAGGTCGTTGAAGCGGACACCTGGAGGCCGATCGTTGCTGACGAAGTCCAGGTTGTCATCTCTCCCGGTCGTGTGATTGTACGGGGCGGCACTGTTGGCAGTGACGATAGCGCCAATATTGATACGGTACGGAAGTTGGTACACCACATTGCTGGTAAAGCGGTGACGCACATCGTTGTCGTAGGGACCGAAGTCCAGTTCCTTAAATTTTTCGTTGGCGTCCGTCGGCACGTTGCCGAATGTACCGGTCGACCAGGTCTTGACGCTCCCCAGCATATAGCCGAGCAGGAAACCCAGCCGATTGGAAAACCTTCGTTCCAGCCGTAGCGCAAGCGCATTGAGGTGAATCCGATCGCTCTGATCGTTCTGCATCTGCATCTGGAAACACTCGGGATAGCCCTTCGCCCGGAGAGCGTCACGAAAAGGACAGACTCTCGCTCCTCCAGTCAGAGCCAGAGGCAGCGGTGCGTTGACGTTTCGGATCATCTGAAAATTCAGACCCAGCAGGTGAACAAAGTCCGCTGAGAGAGCGATGCCCGGAGAGACCGCGTATTGGAAACCCGCGCTCGACTGCTGTGTATACGGCGTGTCGGCCTTGGGTGCTGGAACATTTGAAACCGAGATAGCCGCAGCCGGAAGGCTCGCGGCGTTTGGCACAAGCGGGAAAAAACCGGGATTGGCCACTTCAACACTCTGGACATTGAGCCCGTTGTACCCGTTGACCGCCGTTCGCAGCGACAAAGTCGTAATACGATCGTGAAAGATGCCATAGCTCGCGCGAATCGCCGCTTTTCCCGTACCTAGGACATCCCACGCGAAGCCAACGCGCGGCGAGAGGTCCTGCGTGTTCGGCGCAGGACGCCAGTACTTGACACCCATCGCTCCCGCCGGTCCGGGATGGTTGCGGGAGAAGCCGGGCTGCTCGAACGCGTGGGGCCCACCGAGATTTCCTCGCAGCGACCGGAGGTCATAGCGGAGTCCCATGTTGAAGGTCAAGTGCGGCCGGATGCGCCACGTGTCGTTGGCGAACAGGGCGCCCACGTTCATGTCCCGTTGAATCTTCGTGTATGTCGGGTTGGGGGACTCACCGCGTGCAAACTGAAGGTTGAACCCGGCAGTGTAGCGGTCGGGAACAAATGGTGCTTCGTCGCGGGGGAAGCGATAAGCACCGTTGAAATTTTCGTTTGTGACCTGGGGAGCGCGAACGAGATTCATCTCGCCGCCCCACTTAAGCGTGTGATTGCTGAAGTGGTAAGTCGTCGTATTAGCGATAATCCAGTTCCGTTGCACACGTCCTTGCGGCGTAGATCCGCCGTCGGTTCCAATGGCCACGCTGGGGAAATTCAGAAAAGGGAGGAAGCGCGATGAAGCGGGGATGCTCCGGAACAGCCGCTGAATGGAGCGGTTAATGCGAAGCTCATTCACCGTTCTCGGTCCGATCAGCGACGTCAGACTAGCAGTGGCGAAATAAGAACTGTTCAGATCATCGAACCCGTGATCGGCCGCGAACGATCCACCGACATTCTTGTTCACGTCGTTGTCGTTGTCATAGAGATAGGTCAGATTGAGTTTGTTGGAGCGGTTCACGTTGAACGTGAGCTTACCTACGGCGTTTACCTGGTTCCGCGTGCGCGGCACGACGCTGCGTGTGTCGTAACCCGTGCCGAGCCCTTCCACAAATGCTTTCACTGCAGGAGGAATCAAGACCTGCGAGCTCTCACGAGCAGTCTGACGTTCAACGGAAGCGAAGTAGAATGCCCTGTCGCGAACGAACGGCCCGCCAAATGTTCCGCCGTATTGCTCGCGCTTGAATGGAGGAACATTTTTTGCCGGCGTTGCGACACCATTGACAAGTTGAAAAGCGGGCCTGTCGAAAGCATCATCGCGCCGGAAGTAGAACGCGTTGCCGTGGACATCGTTCCCGCCGGACTTGAGGATCACGTTCACGGCACCCGCCCCGCTCCGTCCGAATTCGGCAGAATAGCCGGTCGTCATCACTTGAAATTCTTGAATGGCCTCTAAGCCGAGGCGGGTCCGAGTCGCGGGTGAAATATTCGTCCCGCCCGTTGTCGCTTCATCATTGAAGTCCACGCCCTCCAGCCAAACTGTCTTATACGCCTCTTCCATACCAAAGAAGCTGATCGAATCGGTCGCACCGGTCCGCACCGAACTCTGGTCGAGGACAACGCCCGGAGCCAGCAGGGCCAGATCCATGAAGTCGTGGGTCTTCAACGGCAAATCCCGAATGAGCCGGTTTCCAATCACCGTCTGAATCACATGTTCCGTTGGCTGAACGAGCGGCGCTCCCTCAGTGACTGTAATCGACTCGGCAACCGTCCCAACTTCCATCGTAAAATCGAGCTTGATCCTGCCCTGGATTGGAAGGGTAACCCCAGGCCGTGTGATGGATCGGAATCCGGGAAACTCGACCGTCACGGCGTATTCGGCCGGCAGCAATCCATCAAATTGATAAGACCCGGAGCTGCCGGTCTCGGTTGTGCGGCTCGTCCCCGTACTGGAATGCACGATCCGGACGGTCACGCCAGTCAGCACGGCGCCGGAAGTATCGGTCACGTCACCAAAAATCGATCCTGTGGTGGTCTGAGCATTCACCGCCAACACGACCGAGGAGAACAGCAAAGCTGCTGCTACGCAATGCCGCATGCAACGCATCGATAGTCTCCGTGTGAAAAGAAAAACGAATATAGCACACGCGCCGTTTTCATTGACGAGGGGCTATTCCGTTAGGGAGACGTCAAAGCCGCCGCTGAAGGGGAATGGCCACAAGAGGGCACAAGAAGCACAAAAAAAATCGAAATGCTTTTGTGATTTTTATGCCTTTTTGTGGATCAGTTTTCGGCGGCAACGATCTCGATGTAATCCAATGCCGCCGTCTCTCGACCGTCGGGCACACCCTCGACACGAATTTCATCGCCTTTCCGGAGAGCAATGCCATGGATGGTACGGCGGGACGATGAAGAGCTGTCGATCTTCCGTGTCGGGAGCCGGTCGGCGGCAGACCACTGATCGACGAGCTGGTGTCCGACCCAGACTTGAAAAAGCGACACGCCATCTTGCTGATCGAAATACTGGACGATCAGATCGCGCCAGCCG
>QHXA01000250.1:14923-15650 GCA_003222755.1 Acidobacteriota bacterium | reverse complement strand
GCCCAGCCCTATATCCGAACGAGGTTCATCGATGTGCAGGTGCACGTCGAGCCAAACTTGCCCATCATCGACGCCGACCGTTGGCAGATCGTGCAGGCGATCGTCAACATTTTACAGAACGCCGCCGATGCCATGGCGGATGTCCAGCGGCGGGTCCTTTCGGTTACTGCCGGCATGCATGAGGCGCAGATGCGAATTTTGATTTCCGATACCGGAACCGGAATCGCACCGGAAAACGCGTCCAGAATTTTCGACGCATTCTTTACAACCAAAGGTGACCGGGGAACCGGGCTCGGGTTGTATATCGCGAAACAGGTCGTCGACGAGCATCGCGGAACCATTTCCGTCGAGACCGCCGATGAACGCGGCGCAAGATTCGCTATCAGCCTGCCTGTTTAGAGCTGCGCACCGCGGAGCGGTGCTAGGAAATTAGCCAGGGGTACGCGTCTTTTGCGTACCCCTGGAATATCTGATAACTCTGGAGTCCGCGCCCTGAAAGGGTGTCGCGGACTCCTCGCACCCCTGCCGGGTGCGATTGTTGGTGCGTCTCAATACCAGGGGTACGCAAAAAACGCGTACCCCTGGTTAATCTCCTCGCACCGCTCCGCGGTGTCGAAGCATCTATCTCTTCAGCAACAATTCCGTTTTGCGCATTTATCGCGCGGTGCGAAACAATGTACGTGGAAACTGCTAAATCGACAGTGAAGGACCAATTGACACTTACATT
>QHXA01000250.1:7110-14813 GCA_003222755.1 Acidobacteriota bacterium | reverse complement strand
GGGTCGAGATTCTGAAGACCCAGCCTTCATATCTCTACCAGATACCCCCGGAAAACTTTCGTGCTGTCAGCTACGTTATATTCGGCGTGTTGAAAACACTGGCGGGATACCGGGCATGGCCGTTCTATGCGTTCAATATCGGCCTGCACCTGACCAACATTATTCTGTTATTCCGGTTGCTCCCAATAGTGCTCGACGATGAGAGGACGGCGCGCCTGGCGGTGCTCTTGTTTGCCATATTTCAGGCGCCACAAGAAGCCGTCATGTGGCTGGCGGCGATGAATGAGACCACGTTGGTTTTGTTTACTCTCCTCACGCTGCTGGCTTGGTTCCACAAGCATTATGTGCTGGCGGCCATCGCGTACAGTTGCGCCCTGTTTTCGAAAGAATCCGCCATTATCATTCCACTCCTTGTAGCGTTGCTCGACTTGTACAAAACGAAACCGCTGGTCTGGAAAAACTATGTCTTCTTGTCCATTCCTACGGCCGGTTTTATCGCAATTTTCCTTTGGACTCGCACGAATAATTTCATGTTGACCAACGCGTCTTACGTGTTCGGGCCGCACGCCATCCTGGTTCTCGGCAACAGTCTTCACCGGCTGTTATGGCCATGGTTTTACATCATTCTGCTTCTCGTGTGGATGAAGCGACATGAGTTGCCGTCACTATTGCGGATAGGCGTGTATCTTGGCGCTGTCGTCGTGACCATGCTTCCCTACATGTTTATTGCCTATCAGACGAGCTTGCCGAGCCGGCAACTGTATCTCGCCTCCGCTGTATTGATGACAATATTTGCGGTATTGCTGAAACCACTGCGCGAAACGTTACTGGCGAACATCGTGGTTGTGGCGTTCATTGGTTTCAACATCGGTTACCTGTGGTTTCGGAAAGACGGTCAGTTCGAGCAACGCGCTGCTCCAACGACGCAGCTCATCAATTCCTTGCGCCAACATCATCCACAAAGAACCCTCATCAAGAATTTCGCATATCCCTATCAGGAAATCGCGACCGCCGCTGCGTTGGCGGTGCCTGGATGGGAGCCGGGTCTTGTCTCGGTGGAGGGTGGGAATCCCCACTGTACTCATTGTTTGCTGCTCGAGTGGAACAGTCAGGATCAGCATTACGAAGCGGCAGAGATTCCGTAGACGAACCGGAACGCCCGATTTTCTCCGTCCAGCGCCACGATTGATGAATTACAATCCCCGCCTATGTTTGGCAAGCGACTGAATTCAAGATCAATCCTTTACGTCATTTTTTTTATCAGCGGCGCCACAGGCCTCGTCTATGAAGTCATTTGGGTGCGCCTGACGGGGCTTGTATTCGGCAATACTTCGCACGCGATCTCAACCGTGCTGGGCGCTTTCATGGCCGGGCTGGCCCTGGGAAGTTGGAAGCTGGGCCGGAGGGCGGACCGCACCAGCAATCCGCTGCGGATGTATGGGTTGCTCGAGATCGGCATCGGCATTTCGGCAGCGCTTGTACCGCTAATATTTCGCGCGCTCGACTCGTTCTACTGGGCAATTGCGCCTTCAGTGGCATCGATTCCCGGCGGTGCAGGTTTCATTCGATTCGGAACCAGCTTCATCATTCTGATCACGCCGACATTCTTGATGGGCGGGACGCTTCCAATGCTGACGCGATTCTTTACCGAACGCATTGATGAAGTGGAGCGCAAGGTTGGCGTTCTTTACGCGCTGAACACTTTTGGCGCGGCTGGGGGTTCGTTGTTAGCCGCCCTGGTGCTGATTCCGGGAATCGGAAACACCCGAACCACGTTGATCATTGCCACCATCAACGTGGCCATCGGTCTGTTCGCGGTCTGGCTCGGGGACGAGGGGGCGGCCCCCTCGTCCCCGATCTCAGGCTACGAGGGGGACGAGGGGGCCGCCCCCTCGTCCCCCGCAAATCCGGTGGCGGACAGGCTGGTCTTGCTGACGCTAGCCGTCTCAGGATTCGTTTCCATGATGTACGAGGTGTCTTGGACGCGCGCGCTTTCGGCCATGATCGGCAGCTCGACCTATGCGTTCTCGATCATGCTGGTGACGTTCTTGATTGGAATCGCACTCGGCAGTTCGATCATTAGCCGCCGCAAGCCCGCTGCGACGCTTCGGCTGCTGGGCGTGCTGCAACTGGGCGTGGCGTTCGGCGGAGTCATTTTCCTTGTCGGCTATCTGGCTGCGCCCTACGCCCTGCTGTCATTGATCCGCGGTTTCTACTATTCGTTCCCGGCAATTCTCACCATTCAATTTATTCTCTGCGCAGGTCTCATGATTCTCGCGACGCTTTGCATGGGCGCGACATTTCCTATCGCGAGCCAGCTCTATTCAAGCAAGTTCGTTATTCTTGGCCGGAGTATCGGCAACATCTACTCCGTGAATACGGTGGGCGCAATTATCGGGTCGCTCGTCGCCGGATTTGTGTTGGTGCCGCTGATCGGAACAGAACGAACTATCCTGGCCAGCTTGTTTTTCAATTCTGCGATGGCTCTGTTGCTGCTGACCGAAGCGAAAACGGCGCGGATCCTGCAAGCCGTTGCGGTGGGTCTGTTGCTGGTGGCGACAGTTTCGATGCGGGGCGGAATGTTTTGGAAGCCGGATGCGATGGATCGCGGCGTCCTCGTTTATTCGAAAGCGTTCGAGGCTCGGCCCGAGCTGACGATCAATGAGCATTATGAAGATACCGATGTCGTTTACTTCAAGGAAGGTAACAACGCGACCATCTCCGTTCGCAAAGGCGAGAACTACTTGGCGCTTCGCACGAACGGCAAGGTCGACGCATCCAATCGCGACGATATGATCACCCAGCTCACCGTGGGCTGGTTGCCGGGGTTCTACCATTCGAGTCCCAAGAGTGCGCTGGTGATCGGATACGGTTCCGGCGTCACTGTCGGCGCTGTCGCATCCATCGAGGAGGTCGAAAACATCGACTGCGTGGAAATCGAGCCCGCGGTGTACGGCGCAGCACCGTGGTTTTCGGATATCAATCGCAGGAGTTACGAGAATCCAAAGGTTCATCTGACGTTCAACGATGCGCGTAATTACATGAATACGACGCGCAAGAAGTACGACATCATCATTTCCGAGCCCTCGAATCCGTGGATCGCCGGGGTCGCCAGTCTCTTTACATCGGAGTTTTATGACCGCGCGGCGGAGGTGCTGAATCCGGATGGTGTCTTTGCGCAATGGGTTCAGCTTTATGAACTCGATCCGGAAGATCTGCGGATGGTGCTGTATGAAGTACAACGCAAGTTTCCGGAAGTCTCGGTGTGGGTGACGGATTCGGATTTGATCGTGATCGCCACGCGCCAGAAGCAAAAACTGGATACGGCGCGGATTGCAGAAATCGTGAAGTCCGATCCCAGCATCGTCCGGGATTTTCGTGAATTTCTTCATAGCGAAACTCCGGAAGGGTTGCTCGCCTATTACGTGATGTCGACCGAGGCGGTGCGCAAGTTCGCCTCGAAAGCGCGCCGGAACACGGACGATCATCCGCTGCTCGAGTTCCATGCCCCGCGCCAATTATTTACGGACACTCGTGACCTGAATATCGATCTTCTCTACGAAGCCAAGGACGGGCTCCTGCCGCAAGGCGCTGAGGTCGCCGATTTGGAAGCCGCTTATACTGGAATGATTGAGCCGCTTCTTGTCTTCAAGCGAAGTAATCTCGCGAACCAGGCAATGGCCTTGCTGGCGCAGGTTCCGAAAAAGGAAAACGCATCGCTGCAGCTGGCCATCGCAAAACTGAATATGGATTCCGGCAATTTTGGCCGGGCCGAAGAGGCGCTGAAGCAGGCGGACACTCAAATCAAACCGGGCAGCCCAATCTTGGGTGAAAAGGAAGAACTGATGGGTCTGCTGTACGAGTCCCTGGGAAACATCGATGAGGCGAAGCGGCATTTTGAAGCATCGATAAAAGCCGACCCGGCGCGGCCCGTCCCGCTTCGGAAATTGGCAGAGCTTTCAGCGAAAGACCAGGCGTGGACGCAGGCAGCCAAGTGGATGCAGCAATTCATCGAGACCAAGCCGCAGCAACTCGGCCACCATTGGGCCGTTCTCGGCGATTACCGGATTGCGGCCGAGCAGGTCGAGGCGGGAACTCATGCGCTCGAGATGGCGCTCCACATCGATCCATATGTGTATTGGGGGCACTTCCGCATGGCTCGAGTCTTTGAAAAAAATAAAGACACGGAAAGCGCGATCAAGCAATATGAATTTCTGGTCCGGTATGCATTCGATCGCGATCCCGACGTCTACCTCAAGTTGGCAACTCTATATAAGGATGCCGGCCGGAAGCGCGATGCGTTGCGCGTGTTGAGGAAGGGCAGGAGAATTCTCGCCACAAACCCCGCGATTTACCGTCTATATCGCGAGGTTTTAGATGCAACCTGATATGGATGACACAAACACCCAAGGACACAAAGCCGCCAAGCTCGGCCGCGCCGCAAAAATTCTTTTGCGGGCGTTTGTGCGGTCTTTGTGTGTTTGTGCCTTTGTGTTTCACCTCTTCGCTCAGCAAACCCTGAAAGTCGACGTCAATCTCGTCAACGTTTTCGCTACGGTAAAAGACGAGAACGGGAACTTCGTCACGAATCTCACGAAGGAGGATTTCCGGATCTACGAAGACGACCAGCCGCAAGAGATTCAGATCTTCGAAAAGCAAGACAAAGTCGATTCATCGATCGGCATTCTGATGGACACCAGCGGCAGTATGGTCGACATCATGCCGTACATGAAACGCGGCATTCGCGACTTTACGCGCGCTTTGCCAAAGAGTGACGATTTTTTTGTCGTGTCCTTTGGAACGACCGTGAAGCTGGTCCACAGCTCATCGCAATCACAGAAGCATCTCGAGGACACTCTAGCGGCCTTGCGCGCGTGGGGCACGTCATCGTTGTACGACGGGCTGCTGTACGCGATGGGAAAGCTGGAGAAATCGGAACGTCCGCGGAAGGCGCTGATCGTCTTCACCGACGGCAACGACAATGGCAGTAACAATCGCATTGTCGAAGAAGTGCAAAGCTCCGACGTCTTGCTGTACTTCATCGCGATTGGTTCGCCAATATTGATCGACTCGCATACCTTAGAGCCGCTCTCCGATCTTAGCGGCGGACGTACATTGTACGTGGCCAAGCAGGACGCAGTCTCGCCGGTACTGGATCAGATTAGGGCCGAACTTGCCCAGCAGTACTACCTGGGCTATTACACTCCCCGCCGCGAAGGCCTCCATCACTTGCGCGTGGAGATTCCCGGCCGGACGTTTAAGATTCGGGCGAAAACCGGTTACGTGGCATCTTGAAACCGGAAAACCTGTGTCGTCCCCTGCTCGTGATATCCATTCCATTGGGCTTCAAATGATTCGTCATCAATTTTATAAACCCGGAATAGTGGCAGAGGATTGCATACGGAATGGGTTGGGCAAGCGCTCTTGATTTGAAGTACGGTCCTTGCTGGTTGTGCCGTGAGCTTTCGGATCAACTTCAATTCCGCATCCGTGAAGGTGGTCATAACGCCATGTTAATTCAAACTAAGGCTGGCCAGTGGGTCCGACGCTGCGAGATGGACCGCATCTGTCCTGGACTCGCGGGATAAACAACACAATGGGTTGTGGGAAGCGTCGAGGAGGCGATACATGGTCGAGTTAAGGTTCCGCATCCGAAACAACGTTTTTAACATGCAAGCAGTCCCCTGCCGCAGGTCAACGATTCGTCCGCTGGCGTTGTGTTTGCCTTCAGTAGAGGAAGCGGCATTGCTCGGTGAAGTTGATGAAACCGGCCGGGTCATTCCACGCCGCGGAGTGTTCTTCACGGGAAACCTGCGGACTGGGCCTGTGATCGAAGGATTTGAGGATTGCGCGATCGGCGAATTCGTTAAGGCGCAGTTGGAGGCCCTTTCACAAAACGGGGAACCGCCGGCCCGGTGTGAAGTGCACGGGCTCGATCCATTCCTGGAAATGGCAGAACCGGAGCAGGCCGAAAGGTTACGCGATCTCATCAGCGTTTGCGAATTCCGATCGAATGAATTCACTCCCGAATCCGCAGTACGATTTTTAAAAGAGAGCGGATTTTTGGACGAATACATCATCGTCGGTGTGAAGTGTGGCACTGGTTGGCGCCGCTCGCGGTGCATCACGACATTTGAGGGCCGGCCCGCAGACGCGGCTACGATTCTCGGGCATCTTGCAGACTATTTCGGCAAAGAACAACAGGACGATAAACCGCATGACGACCGGCACCTCTGATACCCCTAACCTCGAACAGATCGAACGCACCTGCCCAAACTGTGGGGCACAACTGGACGAGCTAAAGTGTAAGCTCGTGTGCCCCCACTGCTCTTATTTCAAATCCTGTAGCGATTTTTAGAGGCCGAGCAGCCGGATGCTTTATCCCCGCCGCGATAGATCATTATCTTTTTGGATAGACATCTTCGTTTTGTTATTCCAAGTTTCAACGACTTAGGATCACATTTGGTGGACCTTACATTGCCTGTCTTCTTCCCTGGAACCGTATATGAGTCTCTCCATCGAAATCCGCCAAATCGAAGTCGTCGTTGTACTGGAATTGGCCGGGCGCCTCTCGGTGCTGGAACCCGAGGTGAAGCAGATTGCCCGGCGACTCATCGAGCGAGGCGCGCGCTTTTTCATCATCAATCTTGCGAATGTTTCCTATTTGGATAATTTCGGCTTGGGCCAGTTGTGCTGGATCTATACCGTCGTTCGAAACCGCGGGGGCGACATGAAACTGTTGAAACCCACTCCGCGAATCAAACAGCTGCTGAACATTACGAAGTTGGATACGGTTTTCGAATCATGCGACCGTGAGGCCGATGCCATCGCCTCGATGCCCGTCGTTAGAACATCCGTTTCAGTATGAGCGCGAAGGGATATTGAGGTTCGTCCTTCAAGAGTTCGTCGAGCGCCCGCACCGCTTCTGATTTTTTTCCATCATCGAAGAGTTTAGCGGCCGCGAGATATCGTCGATTCGCCGTATACATGCGATCCAAACTGGCCCATGGGCTCTCTGGTTTCGTGTCTCTGTGCCTGGGAGTCTCTGCGTTTTTTAAGAATTCTTCCAGCATTTCCACAGCTGCCCGAGGCGCTCGTTCGCTGTTCAGAACCTGCAAGATCTTATCCTCCGTCTCCGGATCGCGCGTCTGCCCGAGCAATCCAAGCAATGCGAGCAGATCTTGCCGGAAATCCGGGTCTTCAGCGTGGACCACAACCTCCTCCAGGATTCGATCGACTGCCGAGGGCTCCTCGCAATCGACCAGCAACTGAAACCACCGGAAAGGAATGTCTTCGTGGTTGTGGGGCTTGAGCGAATACACGATGTAGTGACGCGGAAGCGGCCACATCCCGCGCAGTTGCTTGTACGCCCTCGTCTCCAGGTCCTCATCGAGTATCGGCTCCGAGATCACATGAACGAGCACGCGAGCGCTCACGGCGGATCGAATGGAGCCGAGCAGGTCAATCGACGCTTCCGCAGCCTCGCGATCTTCAGGCGACTCCAACAACAAATCGGCCGCGGTCGTTATTCTTTCATCCGGAGTGATTTCGGAACACTGTTCGAGCTTGTGAAACAAGTAGGCGGTGTAGCTGTGAATGACGTGAGGGATGTCCCGGACCGGCGATTCAATATCTTCGATCGCGTGCAGTATCCGGTCCGGCCGACCGCGACCGGCTCGGAGCCGCATGGCCATGTTCGCCCG
>QHXA01000250.1:1267-6836 GCA_003222755.1 Acidobacteriota bacterium | reverse complement strand
CTTTTGCCGGATCGATACTTTCGATTTGAACATTCATCCGTGCGCCCGGATCGAGTTTGTTTGCGGCTGCGACCCGTGCACGAAGATAAAAATCCTCGAGCTCGATAGTACCCTTCGCGTCCAGCACCACAGCCGATAACGGCTGATCCTTCTTGTACCGCGACAGATATTCCAGAAGCCAATAATTCGTCGACCGGTCTTCAATCGTTCGGATTTCCTGCTCGGCCGCTTCCGCAGCGGCGAGAATCTGTAGCAGTTCTTCCCGGCCGTGGGGAATTGGAGCGCCACTGAGCATCGCGGTGAATTGGCGCTGCGTCACAAGGTCCGCATAGCGCCGGATTGGAGACGAAGCCTGCGTGTAAGCCGTCAGACCAAGCCCGGAATGAAGTCCCGGAGTCAACGACAGTCGCGACCGCTTGAACGTTTTGCGCAGCCGTTCGAACGCCAACGCCTCTATAGCCGGTGTATCTTCAACCGCGAGCGCACCGACAGCGCGTTGACAGAGGCGAAATCTGCGGAGAGGCCATTCGCCAGGATCATCATTTCGCTGACGATGAATCGTGAAGGCGAATTAGGATTGATCTTCTTGATCTCAATCTCTCCATCTGTCACCCGGATTTTCAGTTCCGGCCGGCGGAAGGTGATCGCACCCCGCGCCGCACGGGCGTCGTGCAGCTGTTTGGCGATAGAGTGCAGCGTCTGAAGGGATTCGTCGCCGGCTTCGAGCCTGCCGTCCGCGTCATCATACGAAAGGCGCTTCTGGACCTTTACGGTGGTTAGCGCGATCCGATATCCCAGCCGGTTTCCTTGCTCATCGAACCGGACCTCAACGGTATATGCCGGCCGAGGACTTTCAGGGTTGAGGCTGGCCAGATCGGTGGACAAGCGTTCCGGGAACATCCGGACTGACACTCCGGGCAGATAGATGGTCGAGGAACGCCGGGCGGCTTCGGCATCGAGGAGATCACCTTTCTGAACAAACGCCGATGCATCCGCGATATGAATCCCCACCACGATTTCGCTGCCGTCATGCAGGACGCTTAACGCATCGTCCACTTCTCGCGTATCTTCATCATCGATCGTGAATGTAAATGCGTTTTGGTAATCCACACGTGCGCCGTTATGCACGTATGGATGCAGCAATTGGGTCGCTTCAATAAGCTCGGGTGAAAATTCAGTCTCGATACCTGCGATTACAAGAAACCGATCGAGTGATGAATCGATTCGGCCGGCGCGCACAAGAATGTCGTATGCGGCGTCCCGGGCCTTCGCCGGTCCCGCAATCTCCTCGAGCAGAACGCCGACCTCGTCGCCCGTTCGGTAACGCAGCCAGTTCTGGATTCGATCGAGAATGGGTTCGGCGTCCGGTGGGATTGCCGCTGCTTTCTGTCTCACCAGTTGGGTGATGGTGCGGGATACGCCCTCTCGAAACTCCTCTCGCTCGCGCTGCCGCTGCCGGCGGGTTAATTCGGTCGAGACCTGTTCTGCGGACCGCGCCAGAAATTGCGAACCTTTGCGCTTGAAGAAAAGGTTGTCCTCGGAAAGCGCGCGAAATACGGCTGAGGCTGCTTCCGGGCTGGTTTCCGCGAAAAACAAATCCGCCAACTCCGTGGCCTCCATTTCACGATGGCTGGCCCCGAGCGATTGCCACAGGAGTTCCACATCGACCTCCGACTGGCGGGCCGAGACCTTATCTGAAATCTGCCGGGCGATGACGGCGAACTCGCCCTCTGGCGCAGGCCGATGCACGATGACGACGCGGTCGCCGTTGACGCTGAGATTTCTGCCTCGCGGATCAATGACGTGCAGCCGGTCGTGGTCTTGCTTTCGAACGTAGGCGACGCGTAGCTGTTCCGCATCGAGGAATTCGATAATCCGTCCTTCCAGCGACATGCCTATAATTCTGTCATATGTCTAATGAGATGCTCAGCCCGCTGGTCGGCTCCACCCTGCGGGTTGAGAACAAAGAACAGCTCGAGGAGTTCCTCGCGCGGCCCGACGCTGCGCATGTGGTGCGGAGCGCATCGTTTGAAGAAGTATTCTTTACGATCAAGCACATTGGTTTGGCTGACAGCCTCGATCTACTGCCGCTGGTTTCCGGAAAACAGGTGCGCGGATTCATCGATCTCGATTGCTGGCGGAAAGACACGTTTGTCCGCAAACCCTTTATGGAATGGATTGCAGCATGCATTCAGGCTGGGCCAGAAGAGACGATGAAGGCTATCTCCGGTATCGATGCCACTCTGACGGCGCTGTTCCTGAAAGACCTGATTAACATTTACGAAATTGATCGCGATGATCCACCAACCGGAACGCAGTTGATATTCACGCCTGATAATCGTTTCGCTGTCGAGCCGCTCGAGGAGGGCGAGGCGACGACGATCGGCATGCTGATTCTGGATGCGCTGTTTAAGTACAATCCGGCGCTCGGCACGCAAATTGTCACAAACGTGCGATATACCACTCGCGTTGAGCTCGAGGAGACCGCGTACGACAACAAGACCCGCCGGCTCGAGATGCATGGTTTTGTCGATTACTATCAAGCGATGTCGATCTATGCGACACCGCCGTCGCGCGAGCCGAAGGTTGCGGCCGATCGTGAAAAGCCGGTTGAGGAAATACCGGGACAGGAGAATCCCGGCAATCCACTATTGGGTGGAGCGTTTTTGATGAAGGCATTCGAACAGATCACTGATCCGATCGAATCGGATCGCTTTGCGCAGGAACTGACGGCGCTGGGCAACCGAATTCTCTCAGCCAATCTGGTCAATCTGGGAGAACTGGAAGGCATTCGCCCGGCACTCGGAGAGATGCGCGACTTCTTGACGATCGGTTTGGAGTATTTGACCGGGAGCCGCGCCGATCTTGCAGCTCACGCGCTGCGCCAAAACTACATTCAGACGATTTTCAAGGTTGGGTTCGACCAGGTCGCGCGGCTGCGTGACGAGGCGGATCGCTTGGCGCACATTCGCCGCTTCAACATTTCCATGTTGGATGAAACAGACCAGGAGTTTGTGGAGGCGTTGCGGCGCTTCAAGCCGCTGATCGTGGAGGAAGGCCGGTACCGGAACTTTCAATCGCTTGCCGATGTCGAGCGCGCGCGTGCGCGCCTGGAAGAACTGGTGCGGATGGTCGAGGTCTTTGTGGCAGCCTTCCCGAATGTACGCGAATCGCTCCGCAAAACGTTCAACACCGCAACGGTTCAATTCGCCGTCAGCGGCAGATTCGAGCCGCTGCCCCTGAAGGCCGCGGAAGTTGAGCGCTTTCTCGCCGGCGGTTTTCAGTTACCTGGCGTGAGTGTGCCTGATGCGATCACACCATTTGCCGGGCGGTGGTGGGCCTCCCTGCGCGAAGAATTGGAGCCGCTCGCCGGAAAGCCGATCGATCCGCGGTTTATTGCCAGCATTCACGTTATGCCGGATCAGAACTAACCGAGCAGGTTAGGCGTGACGCGCAGCCTGCCATGAGCGAATCAGCTCCTGAGCCCAGACTTCGTCGTCCGTTTGCAGGCGGGGAATGCACGGTTTGCCGTAGTCAATCCGATCTTCGTAACCGCCGATGTCATACACGCGGTCGAGAAGCGGCTGCAGGTCCAGAATCACATCAGCATCGGTAGGGCGGAGCGGAATCGCAAGGCGCGGCAACGGGTCGCGGACCAAGCGCGGATACAGAAAAAATCTCTTATGCCGATCACGCGCTCGGCTCACGGCCACCAAATAATCGTAACGTCCGACCTGCTGCGCGTCCGCTTCCGGAACTCCGAGAGCGTATGGTCCGGAGCGCAGCAGATCAATCTCCACAAGATTGGCCTCACTCGACAGCACCTGTTGCTGTTTGGCTAGATACAAATCGCGCCCTTCTCCTTTGACCTTGTTGCTCGGACTGAGAACCTCGATGACCGTGACAATTTGTTCGCCAGAGTGTGGATCGATGATGTGCAGATACGGCTCGTGTACCTCATCCTCCACGACCTCTACCACTACGGGTTCATCGGGTTGCAGCACCGCCGTGACTGATGGCGCCGGTTCGTCCTTGCGGCCGCGCCGAACGGAAACATCAGGAATAACCATACGATCAGCAGTCGCAACGTATACTCTTTCTTCTACGGCGGCTATGTACCGCGGGCGAAGCTGGGGCTGAAGTTGATCGCGAATGTAGATGATCAGCGAAGCGTGGACACCTGACCAGAGGCTGGGTTCTTCCAGCCAAGGATCCATACCGGGAAAAGGGCCGCCCATTGCACGCTGCTCCACAAAAATGATTAGCTCGACTATAACATGCGGCTTCTGGCCTGGGGCCAGGGGCTAGGAATAGGCACAAAAAGTCTCAAAAGTTTTTGTGAATCTTGTGCCTTTTTGTGGCTATTCTCCCAACAACATGAAAGGCAAATCCATCATTCTCGCCGGCGGTTCCGGAGGCCTCGGCGCGGCCGTAGCCGATGATCTCGCCGCCCGTGGCGCGATTCCCGTTATTGGATGCAAGCGGAACCGCGACCGTGCCGACGCGCTGGCCCGCACGATCGTCGAGAAGTACGGTGTTGTCGCGCCTGTCGTGGTAGGGGATATCCTAGATCAGACGGTGCGGCAGCAATTGCTTGATGCGGGCCGGCGTGCAGGCTTGCTGTACGGTATGGTACCGCTCGTGGGTCAACCGGCCAGAGTTCCCATTGAAACTGCCACAGAGCTAGACCTGATAGAATCCATGCGCGAGAACTTCATCGGCCCCGTTTTGCTGGCCCGAGACTTTGCCGCTGCTCTCGCCGGAGCAGATGGCGCGATCGTCTTTATTTCGACCATGCAAGCCATCGGCGTGTTTTCCGGCAGTACCGCTTATGCAGCCCCAAAAGCGGCTCTAATCCACACGGCACGCATTCTTGCCAAGCAATGGCCGATTCGGGTGAACGTCGTGGCCCCGGGCGTGAATAATGCCGGCATGGCCGAGCAAAGTGTTCGGAGCGGGAAATATGACTCATTCCTGGAGAAAGGCATGATTCCAAGATTCGGGCAGCCCTCCGATGTCGCCCGCGCCATCACGTTCTTCCTTGAGCCAGGCAATTACGTCACCGGTCAGATTTTGGCTGTCGACGGTGGTCTGACAACAAAGATGTAGTTGACATCAGCCTGCTCTGCCGCTAATCATTTAAAGGACTGTTCAAAGCGCCTGGTCTCTCACCCCCGTGGAATCAGGGCCAAACGTGCAGCGTACAGCGACTGGTACAATACCGAACACGTTCGATACGCAATCCGCTCCGAGTGACTCTTACTTCCTAAACTCATCTGCAAATATCAATTTGAATTTTTCAACTCTCAAAAAGGAGGGTCTGAGGATGTTTTCTAAATTGAAATCAACAATGCTTCTCGCGTTGGTGGTGATAGCCCTCGTCGGTTTTGCGCCATGGGTTTGGGCGCAAGCGATCTCCGGCAATCTGACGGGAACAGTTGTCGACGCGACCGGCGCCACGGTGCCGAACGCGACGGTGGAAATTACCAACGCCGGTACCGGCATCAAGACCACAAGTAAGACGGGTGTAGACGGGCTGTACCGGTTCAACAATCTACCAGTCGGCAAC
>QHXA01000250.1:534-1042 GCA_003222755.1 Acidobacteriota bacterium | reverse complement strand
GTCAGTCTGCCGATCATCGAATCCGCAGGAAACTTTTACGGCGCCTTAAATCTTTCGATGTTGAGCGCGGGTGTGGCAAGCAATGGAGGTGTTGGACAAGGGACCGGACCGTCAGTGGGTGGTCAGCGTCCCATGAATAACAATTTCATGGTCGAGGGTGTTGACAACAATAACAAAACGGTGACGGGACCGCTTGTGTATGTTCCGACCGACGCCACCGGAGAATTCGCGATTCTCCAGAACAACTACAACTCCGAATTCGGCCATTCCACCGGCGGGCAATTTAACACCGTCGTGAAGAGCGGTACCAACGATATGCATGGGTCGCTATATGAGTATTTTCAAAACCGGAAGTTGAACGCGATCGATCAGAAATATGTCCGTCAGGGAATTACAAAGAATCCTCGATATGACCAGAACCGTGTGGGCGGGAGCGTTGGTGGCCCAATCATCAAGAACAAATGGTTCTATTTCGGTAATTTCGAATACGCGCCTCTTGGCCAAGCAT
>QHXA01000250.1:0-412 GCA_003222755.1 Acidobacteriota bacterium | reverse complement strand
ACGAATCTGGCGATACTGAAACAATTCGCTCCACCAGCGCCTTCGGCGACGGACACGACCACCGTGCGGGGCGTTCCGATTCCAATCGGTATTCTCCCGACTCCGGGCGGCTACTACACAAATCAATATGTCGGTGTCGCGAGCAGCGATTACAATTTCCGTGATCGAGACCGGCTGCGCAGCCGATTCATTTTTAACCGGCTGGATCAACTCGATAATGCAGCCAGCCTGCCGGTATTCTGGACCACTTTGCCGCAGCGCTTCTATTTGTTCACCGCCGCGGAATACCATGACCTCTCCTCCACGTCTACCAATGAGCTTCGGGTCGGTTTCAATCGATTTACGCAGTTCTATACCGTTCCGAATGTCACCTTTCCGGGTCTCGATAAGTTTCCGAACATTGAATTTGTAA
>QHXA01000249.1:6959-7156 GCA_003222755.1 Acidobacteriota bacterium | reverse complement strand
GCGACTCTATTCTGGTAGTCCTTGGGATCTTTGTAGAGCTTCTTCAGTTGCTCCTTGCTTAGTGCAACCTCGTAGTTGCCGAGACCGCACAACTGATTGATGCCCTGCACGCGACGATTCGCGACCCAAGGATTGGCGGTGGCAACGGGCGGGTCGGCGCCTTCGTTAGGGGCGTGGAAACTCTTTGTCGGAACATC
>QHXA01000249.1:4768-6840 GCA_003222755.1 Acidobacteriota bacterium | reverse complement strand
AGCGACCCCTTTATCGACCCATGTAAAGAGCTTGTCGAGAGCGACGCACATCATCACTCCCATCGGATACCTGCTGATTGGATATTTGCAAGGATCGGGATAGTACGCGCCGGCAACTCGGGAATCGATATGCGCCATACCGGCAAATTCATAGACTCGAAGCTTATCGTTGTCGGGCTGGGTTGTCCCGCGACCTTGGAAGGTCTCCCGCATCGTGGGAACCAGGATTGTTGGAACATCGAGAACGGGAATCTGACCATTGGCGCTGGTCGGCATGAATCCATCGTAAATGGGCTTCATGTCTGACAACCGCATCGCCATGTGCGCGTTTATCAGGTACTGCTGCGCTACTCCGGCCGATGCGGACGAACCTGTAAGGATCAGCTTGCGGACGGTGAGGCCACTCAGAGGATTGTCCTTGTGGTTCGATTTAAGTAGCGCTCCGACCTGCGCGATGATGTCGTTGGCGGCTCCGTTTGGAAGGACGAGCTCCTTATAGCGCGTTTCGTTGTTCGCCACCAGTCCCGGCGACGCACTGGTCAACATCTCAAGACCGATGACTCCGTTGGTCATCGCATAGACCTGAACAAAGTGGAAGACCCATGGATTGCCGCTCGGGTGCATTGACTCCGCAAGGATCAAACCATTGAACTTGCTGTTGTCCTTTGGCTTGCGAACGACGATACGCGTTTTGTAAAGCTGGCCGTTCGATGTTTTCCCTGCAACAAAGTACTCCTTCGCCTCGTAGTTGAACTTCGCATAGATGTCCTTCGCTGGAATCTGAATGTTCTTCGCATCATCGTGAGAATCCATGAAGGTTTCGAAGAATGCGCCTGGCCCGGTGACCTCGACAGCCGTGGCAATTGGAGCGGCAACTTGCTTCACAGGCTCGGCCGCTGGCGCCTCGGCGCCGCGGCCGCGCTGGCCTTGATCGCCGCCGCGCTGGCCGGGTATGGGAATCGCCGTTTGCCCGAGAATGATCGTCGCGCTGATCGCTACAACGAATATGGCCAGCGTTGTATTTCCAGCTGAACGTTTCATCAGGTTCATACCTTCCTCTGGAGACATTTCGAAATTGGACGAATCCTGCATCTCAAATCCGAAATCCGAAATGTCAGATTCGACCTAGCGACCTTGGGCAGTCCAATTTGCAATTTCGGATTTCGGATTTGAGGTCCAGGATTCGTCCAATTTCGAAATCTCCTATTTCTTAGGCTTCAGGGTTTTGTATACGGCCTCAACGAACATATCCGTGGTCCACGGACCCGTTGTGGCGCCAAAGCGCAGATCGTAATCCATCGTCGGTTTCGCAGCCTTGACCTGCGCCAGCGTCATGCCTCGGTTCACCATGTCTTGAATACGATCGCGAATAACCGTGCACATGTCGCGGTAGTAGCCGACATCGGCCGAATCGCTGAGCCTTCCGTGACCGGGAATGATCATGGTGCCGCCTTCTTCACGGAACTCAGGAACTGCGAGATCCAGGATATGGTTCAAGGCATCCAACACTCCCTGAATCGTACCGCCCTTATCGACATCAATGACCGGATAGGTGTCCTGACGGAAAACATCTCCCGTCACGATCACATCGGAACCGCGGAAATTCACGAAGAGATCTCCGTCCGTCGTTGCGTGCGGCGCGTGATACATCACGATGCCTTCGCCGTTAACGAAATTGCTTAATTTCATTTGCACCAGACTGAACGTGTCGGTGGGCAGCATGCCGGTTGGCGTTGGCTTTGCGCCAGGTTTCGTGTCGCTCAACCGCGCCAGCAACTCTTCACGCGCGAAAATCGCGGCGCCGGGAGGGGCATATTCGCCGACGTTTCCACCGGAAATCGTGAGGCCGCCTTCACTGATCTTCTCGTTGCCGCCGATGTGTTCCGGACCGATGGTTGTGTTGATGATCCAGCGGATCCCCTGGGCCGGCGGCACACTGTTGAAATTGATCGTGCTGCGTGTTTCCGATGCGTAGCCGAGCGGTTGCGGAATCGAATTTTCGTAATTCTCGAGAAATTTGACGGTCGCCAGAACCTTGTCCGTATTCTCGGCCGAGCCCGTATCGACCATCG
>QHXA01000249.1:0-4613 GCA_003222755.1 Acidobacteriota bacterium | reverse complement strand
TATCATGCCCTGATACTGGGCGCGGACGCTGGTCTGTCCACCGATGCGGACCATTATGCCGGCGAGCGCCAGCAACATCGTTGTTCGCAATACAGATGACTTCATCATTAGATCTATTCTCATTGCTTGCTTACCTGGCAGTGCAGGGCATGGGATTCCAACCCGTCGCATCCGCAAGCTTCTTGTAGTGGGAACTCCGGATGTGCGGCTGTTGGAGGTACATCGGATCTTCCGTCAGCGTCGAGACCACAAGTAATGTCCAGCCGTCCTCGTCGTAGCGATTGAAATATTCCGTGAATACTGCATTGCCGCTGTAAGGCACGCCATTCTTCTGCAGATATCCTGGACGCGCACCCGTCGTGACGACCTTTAAGTCACCTCCGCGCGCTCCTCCACGGCCGCCGGCGGTTTCCCAAGTCGCGACGGAATTGCCTTGCCAGTTCTTCGGGTCGGCCGGATTCGCTGTCATTACCGGCGGAGCCTGTCCCGTTCCGAAATGAAACAAACGTGTCTGGGTTCCATTATCCACTTCGACCTTTAGCGTGTTCGGATCGGCCCAAGTGATGTGGAACCGCGCCGGCAGTCGCATGACATTGCCGGCACCATAGGACTTGCATTGGTCGCCATTGGCTTCGTCTTTCGCTGGGTCCCATGCATTTGCCAGGTCGCGACCCGCAGCATTTAGCGGAATGCTAGGGAAGTCCCCTTTTTTCGGCGTCACCATACGCCACCGCCAGTCCTCTGTCACCAGTGCAACCCAGTAACCCGTGAGATCCACAGGCGCTGCTGCCTGAGCTGTTTGGGCAGCGCCATCAGCACCACCGCCGCGGCCGCCCCTGCCACCACCACCTCCGCCGCGCTGCGCGTGAACGGGGGAGGGGATTGCCAACAAAACGAGCGCGATCACCAGACAGACTGCCTGCGCGATGCACCTCCTCGTCAGGTTTCGGTAATTCATTGCCTGCTCCTGTTTGTTGCCACTTTTTCGGGCGAAAGGAGATTTCTGAAATCTCTTCGGAAAGTCCTTGTCTAAGATTTCTCCCCAAACTCCGTAGACCGCCGCTACACGTTCAATCGAAGGTTTCACCTGGTCTGCCGCCCCAACTTAATCCATCTGATGGCCGCTTCAAGCCGACCATGCGGATGCGGTGCTCTTCAGGGTTGCGGCCTGGGTTGCCCGTGATGATGACGTGATCCCCGGCTTTCAGCGTGTAGCGGGTTATATTCTGTCCGCCCAATTGCCCAGCGCCGCCCCATTCGACGCCCCATCGCTGCATACCACCTTTTGCATCTGGAGCATCGACCTGAACGAACGAATGCGGCTTACGGAATTGGAACTGGACAAGCGTTCCCTCGATTTTGACTGTCTGGTCCTCATGGTACGTCGCTGCGAAGGAATGGTGCGCGTACAATTGAACGCCGGAAACAAACACTGCAACGGCGAACAGGGCGAGGCATGAGCGGAGCGAATGCAAGCCCGACGCGAAGCGCAAGCGCGCTAGCGTGCAGCCTAAAGAAAAGGCGCAGCCATCAAGAAATGTCCGTTTCATGAGTTTCTCCTTCATCTAAGCTTTATTTCATTTTCGATATGTATTCCGGATACATCGTCTGCGGTCCGCCCCGAGTCGCTTCAAACGGCAGTTGGTGCTTGTCGGCGTACTCGTGGAGATCCGGATTCTTGCCCGGCATCCAACTCGGCACCTCGCCTTTGGCCCGCGTGACTTCTTCAACCACATTGCAAGGATACGGTGCGACAAGACCGTTGAGCGCCAGGCGGTAGTCTGTGGTGCGCACAAAAGGCTCGGCCAGATAGACGGGATCGTACATGATAACGGCGACTGTTAAATAATCCCCATGGCGCGTCCAGTGCTCCACGATGGTTGCCTTATCGCTGCGGGGCAACCCGTTTCGCCGGAGATATCCTTCTTTAAGGTGCGTTATGGTGACGGTCAACGACTGTCCGTCCCATTTGCCGGTAGCGAAGCCGCCCCAGGTATGTTCCGCGTACTCGGGCGGATGCGGGCGGCCGTCCAGCCAAACCGGATTATCGACGGATCGTAGCCACTCCAAATGAAACGCATTGATCTGCCGCGTGACTGGATTGATTTCTTTCGTGATTCGAAGCTGCGACGGACCGCGCCAAATATAGTCCGCGCTGTGCGGCCGGCACTGCCATTCCGGCAATGTCTGAACAGCAGCCATCCAGGTATCGGCCCTCATACGCGCCGCGTCATTGATTGGAATGCCCGTATAATCGCCGATCTCGGGTCCGGCTACGCGCTCCGGCTGATCTTCATAGAAAATCGGTTGCCACTCACCGGAAAAGTCCATCTGAGCAGAGGCGGGACGCACGGCAAACATAACCGCCAGCAGACACAAGGGAACGATAATCGCGGTTCGCCGAAGCCTGAACATTGCTGCCCTCCTGCGAAGTGTTAAGAATTCTGGCAGGACGTTAACATCCGCAACTCTGCCATGTCAATCCGATGGACTTCTTCCGCAATAGAGACGTCGTGGGCGGTCATAGACCGCCCCTACAGCTCCGAATCACCCGTAGGCGCCGGCTTCAGCCGGCGCCTACGGCAGTGACCCACTACCGATTACCTTTACATCGGAGAGCGACTGGAACGTTTCGAGCCGCGACCTCGATCCGCTGTAGCTGTTCCGGCGTGGCAGGCCGCAAAATTAACATCAGAGATCTTCAAGCCTGAATTCGTCGGTGTTCAGGCGTTGCTGGAACCAGTGATCATCAGCCTCAAAGACATCAATATTCATGGCGGAAACTTCTTTGTAGATCTGTTGCATCTGCTCGAACGACACGCCCCAGACTGCGAGGGCGGGTTGGGACCAGAAACTAAGAGGTTTTGGCGAAAGCAGCGACCCGGTAATGGCGATCCGCTCCAGATGATATTTCGCTCGCAAGAGTTCGGCCGCTTTTGTTGCGCGTTTCCGCCAGTCGGCGCGGATGTCCTGATCGTGCGCTTCCCTATCGCAGCGCCGCCGCAGAGCGGCCAACCATGCTTCAAGCGGTGCGAAATGGCACGCCTCGACAAGTCCCAGCGTCGCGAGCAGCAAGCCGGTGGTGTTACGTACTCCTTCTTCGCCGGAAATTTGAATCCGGCCATCCCAAAATTCGAACTTGGCCTCAGGCGACCAAGAAATATATTCCTCGAACTTTATCGGGACCGACTGCAGGTCCAGATGCCGCTCGAACGGCAAGTCGCCCCCGCTTAGTCCATCATCGATAGGTGGTTTTCGCTTGCCGGCCCATTGAGACTGCTCGACGATGAACGGCCGGTGCTCGTCCCGAGTTCCGAGGTATTTGCCTTTCGGCCACAGATACTCTGTTTGAATGGCTAATCCCAGAATGCTGCTCGGCCGGTACAACCCGGCAGAGTCAGAGTGCTGCGCCACGTAGCTTCCATTTACGAGTCGCAGGAATTCGAAATGGCGGCGTTCGGGATCGACAATCAGATACTCCGCCACGCCTCCACGTGCGTAATAGTTACGTTTCACTCGATCGTCGTAATCGCGGTGAGCTGGACGCACGGCTTCAATCACCATTTCCGCCGGACCTTCCAGGTAATATTCATGGAGCGTATTCTGACCGGCGTTCTTGAAGAACATCGTGTCGGGTGTGAAACCGTTATTGGCGAGTCTCATGACGATCCGCCCGAGCGCCTCGCCCCCCAATTCCTCACCGACTTCGAAGAAAGACATGCTGAGATGCTCACGGACGCGGCGATGGCCCGCATCAGGGCCTTCGCCACCCGAAGTAACATCCGGAGCGCTCCACTCACCGCGCGTGGTCTCATCGTCGAGATCCGTGATCGGACCATAAACCTCGCGCAAGGCGGCGATCCACAGCTCAATCGACCCGAGAGCCGTTGCCGCATCGAGGCTCCAGCCGCGCAGGATGTGATCGAACAGAAGCCGGCTTCCATCCAAACTGTTGCCGACGATAACGCGGCCATCGACTAGTTCGATCTTGCCTTCCGGGCAGTGCAAATCGTAATACTCGAAATTCGCGTGTTCCTTTTCGTGATTCGGCGGCTGCATTGCATTCATTGTGAGGAAGTCATGTTCCCTATAGTTAGTTTTTGCCATGTCAAAAGGCGTACTTCAAGGCGAACTGCAGAATCCTCATGTCCCTCGCGGCCCGGATTTGGCCGAAGAATTGGTAATTCAGGGTCGAAAAATTTGCCGAAGGAACGGGCAGCCCCGGCGTAACGTCCGGCCGGAAGCTATTGGTGACGTTATAGGCCTCTACTCGAAACTCCATCCGCTGCTTTTCCCGGATCTGGAAGCCGCGCGACAGCGCTATATCGAAAGACCAGAATTTCGGGGCCCTGACAGTCCTCCGGTTCATGTTCCCGATCGTCCCGACGGCTGGCTGGGCAAACGCATCCTTATTCAGCCAGAAGGTCAACGGCCGGCCCGACGTATCTTTGTAAGGATTGGACAGGACTTGATCGGCCGGTTGATCCGCTACAGCAGTCCCGTTCCGTGCCGAGTCGAGGCCAGCACCCGCAGTGATGGATAACCACGCACCCGTACTGATCCGATAGATCGGCGCGAGGCGCCAGCCTGAAGCTAATATTCGCAGCTTGTCA
>QHXA01000248.1:4666-6488 GCA_003222755.1 Acidobacteriota bacterium | reverse complement strand
CATCAAATCAACAACGCCAGGTATCGGTTCCATTGCTTTTCGAATTTCCTCGGCTTTGTTGCGAAGAGTCACCAAGTCCGGGCCAAAGAGTTTGATCGCGATCTGCGCTCGCGTTCCGGAAAGAAGGTGGTCCATCCGATGCGAGATAGGTTGACCCACTTCCGACACGACCCCTGGAATCTGCGCCATGTTCTGGCGGACTTCCTCCATGACTGCGGTGTGCGGCCGATCCACTTCCCGCGTGACGACTTCGATTTCGCTCTGGTTCACGCCGGCGGCGTGCTCATCCAATTCGGCGCGGCCGGTGCGCCGCGTGGTCGATACGACCTCTGGAGTGCGATGTAGCGCTTCCTCGACAGTCCGCCCAATTCGATTCGATTCTCCAAGGGACGTTCCCGGAGGCAGGGTAATGTTGATATTCATGGCGCCCTCGTTGAACGCTGGGAGAAACTCGCGCCCCATGCGAGGAATGAGGAGGACCGCTATGACGAGCAGCACGACGGATGCGGCGATAATTGTTCCGGGATGGCGCAGCGTCCAGTTCAAGTCCCGCGCGTATCTTTTTTTCAGCAGCCTTACAAATGTAGAGTCTCCCTCTTTCTCGATGAGTTTTGAGCGGCCGAGGAGGTAATAGCACAGGGCCGGTGTTACGGTGAGTGCGACTACCAAAGAAGCCGCAATGGATGCAATGTACGCGAACGCTAGCGGAGCGAACATGCGCCCCTCGAAACCGCCGAGATTAAACAGCGGCAGGAACACCAGCACAATAATCAATGTCGCAAATACGATCGAATTCCGGATCTCGCTCGATGCCTGGTAAATTACAGTCGAGACGGGCTGCGGGTTTGAAGACTGCGCGTTCTGTTTGAGCCGCCGGAATACGTTTTCGACATCGACGATGGCATCGTCAACCAGTTCGCCGATCGCGATTGCCAGTCCTCCTAAAGTCATTGTATTGATGCCGATGCCGAAGTAAGTCATCGTGATGATGGCTGTAATCAGGGAAAGCGGAATTGCTGTGAGGCTGATGAATGTCGTGCGGAAATTCCACAAGAACAGAAACAGAATAATGCAAACAAACACGCCGCCTTCGGCCAGCGCTTCCTTAACATTACCTACCGCGCGTTCGATGAAGGCCGCCTGCTGGAATGCCTTGGTGTCAATTGTCACGTCATCGGGAAGAGTTCTCTTCAGCCCGGCCAGAGCAGTTTCGATTTGTTTGGTCACCTCAAGCGTGTTTGCGTTTGGCTGCTTTTGAATTGTGGCAACCACGTCCGAGTGCATATTGAAGCTGCCATCACCTCGCTTCAGCGCGGGACCAAGCCGAACGGTTGCGACGTTCTTAACGAGGATTGGAGTGTTATTGCGCACGGTGACCACCGAATTTGCGAGCTCCTCGACCGTGTTGACACGGCCGCGTGCCCTTATTAGGTATTCTTCGTTTGGTCTTTCAAGAAAACCTCCGGAAGAATTGACGTTGGCTTCGCCGACAGCATCCATCAGCTCCTTCAATGTGAGGTTGTAATCGCGAAGTTTCGCCGGATCGGCCAGAACCTGATATTGCTTAGTTTCTCCTCCGATGATCATGACCTGCGCAACTCCAGCGACCCCCAACAGGCGCGGGCGTACGACCCAATCGGCCAATGAGCGAAGCTCCATCGCTGAGGTTGTCTTGCTGGTCATCGAAATGAGCATGATTTCACCCATCGTCGATGAGATCGGTCCCAGCACTGGCGGGCGGATTCCAGTCGGCAGGCGTACCTGGCCCAGCTTTTCAGTCACGAGTTGGCGCGCACGATATATATCGGTGCCGAGATTGAAC
>QHXA01000248.1:0-4576 GCA_003222755.1 Acidobacteriota bacterium | reverse complement strand
CTTCAATCGGCAGGCTAACCAACGCTTCCACTTCTTCGGGGGCCATGCCGTGAGACTCCGTCAAAATCGTTACGGTGGGCGCCGTAAGGTCCGGAAAAACATCGACCGGAGCGCGCAACGCGAGGACGCCGCCATAAATAAGGAGCAGGGCAGCCGCAACCACGACGATCAGTCTGTTTTTGATCGACCATTGAATGATTTTGTTCAGCATTGTCTGCTCCTCACTACACCTCGTGCGTGTGCGCTCCGGCATTGGCCGGTTTCAGTTCCTGCAGTTTCAACTGGTAGGCGCCTTGTGTGACAACCCGCTCGCCGGGTTTCACGCCGGAAACGATCGCTACCTTCGAGCCATATTCATCGCCGACGACAACATTGCGGCGCTCGAACTCTTCGCCCGATCGCAGGACGTACACGATTTTCTGCCCTTCGTTATCGAGGACAGACTCTTTGGGAATCAGAAGGACAGAGGCCTTAGTCCCGGCACCCAGCCGGACATTGGCCTGCATGCCGGCGCGGAGTTCACCGGAACCGTTTTTTACTTCGAAGAGAGCCGTCGCCGCGCGCGTCTGTTCGTCGATAACTGTGTTGATGTTGATGAGACGCCCACGAAATTCCTTCTCGGGAAAGGCTGTAGTCGTAAACACGGCTTCGCTTTCACGGCTAACTCGTCCGAGATCTTTTTCAAAGATCGGAGCTTCAACCCACACGGTGTCCAACTCTACGATTTCGACGATCGCTTCACCCGGCGCTACTTGTTCTCCCGCGGACTTATTCACTTTCACTATCGTTCCGGCAATCGGCGCATGGACCTCGTAACTAGAAGAGGCAGGCGGAGGTGCTTCCAGTGCTTTCAACTGCTCCTGAATCGCTGCAAGTTGGGCCTCTCTTGCCTTCTCGTCGAGTTCGTCCACTTCTAGTGCTTTTTGCGAGTACGCTTTCTTTTCGTACAGGCGTCTCGCACGGCCGGCGTCGTGGGCCGCTTCCTCGAGTCGCGCTCGAGCCTCGATTTCAGCCTGTTGCAATCGTCCGCGTTCCGCGTCAATGCGTACGGTCTCAATCCGAATCTGTGCGGCTTCAGCCGCCGTCGGAGTTTGCACTAGCCTCGTGAGCGATTGGCCGCTGGTCACCCGCTGGCCGACGCGCGGCATCGTTCCACTTTGGATGATGCCACCCACTGGAGGCGCGACGATCGCGCGCTTCGACGGCACCGGCACAACGCGCCCCACAGCGTGAATTTGGGGCGCCATTTCGGTTTGTTCGGCCAATGCCAGCTTCAGGCGAATCAGCCACTGCTGCTCCATTCGGAAGGGCACGAGACCGGCGGTGTTCGCGGCGGCGGGAGCCGCTTCTGCGGTCTCCTCGGCCGGCTTACGTTTAACCAGAACGGCAATGATGACGAGTGCAACGATGGCGATAACGATTGCTGCCCACCGGCTAACACTGTGATTGTTCATACGATTCATGGCTGAATCTCCCTTCCTACGGCAAGTTCAAGATCGATGAGGCTCGATCGATATTCAAAGAGCGTTCGGAAATACTGTTGGCGGACCTCGGCGCGCGTGCGCTGCGCTTCGAGGAATGGCAAAAGATCGCTGCCGCCTTCTTCATAAGCGGCGAGAGCGATAGTTCTGGATTCATCGGCCTGTCCCAGCAACTCGCTCCGGAATGTCTGCACTTGCTCTCGCGCAGTCTGAAACGCTTCGTAGGCGGTTTCGACGTCCGCGAGAGCGCGATTTTTGAGCAACTGCAACTGCGTTTGAGCTGTTTTGATGTCGGTTTCTGCCCGGGCAATCCCCGCCTGATTGCGGTCGCGAATGCGCAGCGGCACGGAAATACCGAATAAAACGCTGTTGTCCATGGCAACGCGCTTGTACCCGACAAATGGAGTCAGATCGGGGAGTGCGCGAGCGCGTTCAAGGGCGAGCCGTTCCTCCGCGGCATTCAACTCGCGCATCGCCGCTTGTATGTCGGGACGCTCGGCCAATGCTTGTTGTCGTAGTGATTCCAGGCTGGTGTTTGCGGCTGTGAAATTTATTTCGCCAATAACTTCCTGTTTAGCGAAATTGGATTCGCCGAGCCGCTCCAGTAGCCGTATCGTTGCCTGACGCAGATTCAGGTCCGCCTGCTTCAGCGCCGAGTCGAATTTGATGCGTTCCAATCGCACTTTGATCAGGTCGGCTTCAGGAATTGCGCCTTCTTCGAACCGAGACTGGTTCATCTGAAGAAGTTGGCCGAACATTTGCCGATTCTCGCTAGCGACCTCGACGTTGTAACGCGCCAACACGGCTTCGTAGTAGAGTCGTTTCACTGCCGCTACACCACGCCGTATTGCATCGGCGAATTGAGCTTCGGCCGCCGAGACTGTCGCGTCTGCTGCGCTTTCCCGCAGCTTCCGCTTGCCACCCAATTCGATGGTTTCCGAATAGGAAGTTGCAACTTCATAAAGTCTGCTGAAAGGCGTGGGGCCTGTAAAAACAAAGTTCTCGGCTGTTATGGTAATGCCCGGGTTCGGACGCAGACGGGCTGCGATCTGATCTGCCTTAGTCCGTTCGAGACGGTAGCGTGCAGCCTGCAATTCGAGATTTCGCTCGATGTATGTGCTGACAACGCGGTCGAGCGTCAATGTGCCAGTGGATTCCTGGCTGTGGGCGACAACCGTGAACAGCATAATGAGCGCAATCCAAACAATCAGTTTCCTAATCACGGTTTTGTCACTCCACTTTGAAGTCGCTTAACGGCATTCGCTCGTCAAGCTTGTTGTTTCTGATATGAAATTCGATGTCGTATTCGCCGGGTTTTGGCACGTTCAGTTCTGCCACGTAAATGCCGGCGACCTTGCCGACACGGCTTGTCGTTTGAACGACCGGATCCGCAGATCCTTTCGGCCTCACCGCTAGCGTGACTTCCGCTTTTTCCACCGGAGAGCCATCCGACAGGTCCGTCAAATGAATCCTGACCTGGCTTGGCTTTGCGCTCCGCAGCGGTTCGTATTCGAAATAGTTCTCGACTCGGTTCGTGAATTCCGTCCGCGACAATACTTCGGGCTCGGCCGAGACCGGCGGTGCAACCGGTTTCGAGCAGCCCCCAAGCAACAACACGGCCGCGATACCTTTCAATGCATGCTTCATAAATACCAGTTATTCGGTTAATGGGTGGACGCACCACGGCGCGTCAGACAATGGCGAGATGTCAGGCAGGAGGAGCGCGAGGAATAAGAAATTCGAGCGGCGGAGGCGCGTGCGCTCGCGGCGATGCGGCAAGCACGAAACCACGCGAGGGCTCCAATTCACTCAGGCCGAGCGCGGTACTCTGAATCACGGCCTCGAACTGGACCATATGGGCCGCGAGTGTTACCAGCACATCGACGGATCGTGCAGTCGCGTGCGAATGCGGCCGCTCCATGTGCACAACCGTCTCGTCCTCTGCTACCTCGAGTTCGGGAAAATGCGCATGCATCAGGGGCGTTTCGCCCCCATCCGAATGGACATGGAAAAACGGCGCATACAGCGTCGCGGCCACCAGTGCAGCCACGGAGCTCCAGACCATAATTTGTCGTGCAGAACGCACCAGTAGTGGAAACGATACCGCACTTGCGCCGAAATTTCACGGGGTGCGGTGTAATGCGTCCCGGCAAATGAGTTGTCGAGCCCCGTGAGGAAGAGGCTTCGTGACATTTAGTGCCGTTAAGCGCACCGACCAGTTCTCGCTGATGTCACGTTTGCCCACAGCTTTTCCGTTTGTGTTAGCGACAAGCGGCTTCCGTTGTTTGCGCGCAGACCAAACAGCGAATTGTCGTGTTCTGCAAACGTATCGGTTCCCAAACGAGCGGTGTGCCGTCATCCCTTGGTTATCGCCAGATTGACGTAGCCGCCGATGTAATGCGACCGGCGGTCGTCCGTTGTCACCAGCGGGTCATTGGGACCGCCGATATATTGGCCACGGTTGAAGTGATAATAGGGTGAAACGGTCAGCAATGTTCCAGAGCTGCCCATATGCACCCATGTGAAATTGCCGAACGAGTCCGTTGCGATTTCGTTATCACGAATGCCGAGCCTCTGCTGCGCCAGCGTGTTCGGCACCTGGTAAAAATCGCGCCGCGCCGAGCCCACGAACCGCAATTCATTCATCGAGCTCCGTCTATAAATCAAGTTCGTAAATCGGGAGAAGCTCGCGGACTGATCGTGCAAGACTGTGGGTTCGACGCGTTCGAGTCCTCGATCCGTACGGCTTCCAGCGAGGCTTCCGTAGTATGCAAATCGATCCGAGTGGCTGCCAAAGTTAAGGTACTCGTTAGTCTGATGATAATTTCCATAAGTCGCCTGGAATTCTCCAAACCGGTTTGCTTCGAAGCCGTTTCGAGTGACGACGTTGAAGACACCATAGCTGCGATCACCATAGTTTGAAGAAAGTCCGCCACGCTGCACTTCCAGGTAATCCACATCTTTCGGATCGAACTGTGATCCGACGGTGGCGAGATTGCTGTTGGGAACCGGGACGCCGTCCACCTCCCACGTCACGCCGTGGCCGCCGCGCGAATGAAGATGGTCGTGCATCACAAATGCCCCCGGCACGTTGT
>QHXA01000247.1:5541-8317 GCA_003222755.1 Acidobacteriota bacterium | reverse complement strand
TGGGGTCCGTATTTTGGTGATGAAGGCAGCGGCTTCTGGATCGGGCGCGAAGCTGTTCGTGCCGCTCTGCGTTCTGTCGATGCGCAGGCGCCGAGGGAATTTGCAGAGCGCATCGCAGCGGACCTTGGCTTGAAATCGATTCCGGAAGTCGTCGGAGCCTGGGCCGGCGGCAAGATCGGTGTGCCGGAGATTGCGGGTTTATTTCCACAAGTCACCGCCACGTATCCCGCCGAACCTGCCAAACAGATCCTCACGGAAGCAGCTTCGCATCTGCGGGCTCTAGTGCATATCGCGTGCAAGAGGGCAGGCATCGAAAATTGCCGTCAGTCCCGTAGCGGTTCGGTTGCGAATCACCCGATCATGCGTGAACTCATCAACCTGGAATTTGAGGAGCCGAGGCACTCGCCCGACTGGGGCGCCGTTATTTGGGCGCAACAGCACTTTAATGGCTAAGGACCCGCCCAACGACCGACTGACCAATTGACTGCGCCCAAAAACCGCAGGCGCCCTCAAGTTTATCCATTTTGCGCACGCCGGAGGCGTGTCAGGAAATTAGCCGGGGGTTCACCGGGCGTCCACTGCAGGGAAAATCCAGTCGTCCACGGAGCCGTGTATGCGCCCGGATCATCTACAGTGATTTCGTACTTCAACGTATTGAAGTCCACCCGAGTCAGGCGTTCGATCAGGTGCAGTTGATCGGTATGGGGCAACGCATCCCTATTCATCCAAACCCGTTCATTGAAGCCAACTGAATCCACAACCAGCGTATCGCCCTCCCAGTGGCCGACAGAGTGCCCCAAATAACCGGGCACGAGATCCTTTCCTTTCGGATGAGTCCGCCCGTCCATGTAAATGGTGTGGAAGCTGTGTGGGCCGCCGTTGTTGAAAACATAAATACGTTGGAGTTCCGGCACGTCCAGGATTTCGAAGCCATACGCGGTCAACCAAAGGCGTGGGCCCGGCGACGGCTTGCAGCGCGTATACGGCTCGTCCTTCAAAAAATTGATGTGACGATAATCGACTAGCGCTCGTGCCCAGTCCTGCAGCGGAACGTCATCGATGTGAATCGGCGCTCGAAGCGTGGTGCGCGGTTCATAACTTCTCGGATTGACGGCCAATCGGCCGCTGCCTCCCCAAAGCCCCTTTTCGCCTGGAGGCGAATTTAAGTTCACCCTCCCGTCGGGCCAACGAGGCACGGGACGAACTGCGCGTTGTGGGCCCGCATCCTGCGACATTGATGTCACGCGATCCAGTAACAACAGTCCACCTGCAGTTACTATGATTGCGAATGCAACGATAGAGCGAATTCCCACCCGCCCTCCTTCGCTATCGAAAAGCCCCATGACTATAGATGCGCAGACGTATATCCGTCAAACACGCACGCTCGTCCTCTTTAACTACGCGCTTTCAAGGGAGGAGACGGTGTGCCAAAATGGAAAATTCTATGATCAGTGGCGAATTGGTGGAGAAAGCGTGCTCTGAAGTCGGTCAATATACGGACGAGCGGATGGTCAGCGAATTCGACCGGTTCTTCCGAGCGCAGCCTGCGGTTTGCGATTTCGTCCTCGAAGTGACCCACGAAAGCGGACAAAAAATCCAAGAGCTCTCGCTCTTTCTGTCATATATGGTCTTCAAAACAGTCGAGGTCTCCGCGGCCGATGCAACTGCAAGCATTAACCAGGAAAAGATCGAAGCGGCCTACCGGGAAACCGAGTCCTGGGTCGCACGCATCAGCGAGGCCGAAGGCACCGCATTGGAGAACGCCATCGTTCAAAGCCTGCAACACGACACTGAACCGCACCTGCTGCACTACGTCATCTCCGAGCTGAACGAGCCAACGGAAGATGGCGTGGAACTGAACGACGAAGAAAAAGGCGAAGTGTTCTTCGTACTAAAAACAGTTATTTCATCACTCTGTAGTGGCGGTCTATGACCGCTATATTCGGCGGTGAAGAGGAGAATCATTGACGTCGACTAACAAACAAAACCTGATGCTGGGCATCGCCGCAATCGCCATTCTGGCGGCAATCGCATGGATATCCTTACGGGGTACGAACGAGCCGGGGGACGATTGTGCTGCAGCTGTGAGGAGCGCTGACGTCTTGTCGCCAACGTTGTTCAGCGACGAGAAGACTCGCGCTGCATACCAGGTCGCGAAAGACATTCCGGAAGTGCTTGAACAACTGCCCTGCTTTTGCGGATGTATGACGAGCTTCGGCCATAAGAACAATCTGTTCTGTTTTAAGGATCAGCATGGCTCTGGCTGCAATATCTGCCAGGATATCGCGCTGGATGCGCGCAAGATGCATGACCAAGGCGTGTCGATTGCGCAGATTCAGGACAACATCAAGGCTAAGTACGCTCACTATCAACCGTGAAGCTCGAGCTGAAGTCCGGGAACATCAGCTACCTCGATCAAGGCAAGGGTCCTGCCGTTCTCCTGATCCACGCGTTCCCTCTAAACAACACCATGTGGGCGTCCCAGATCAGAGCGCTGACTGGCCGGTTTCGTGTCATCGTAGTTCACGCGGTCCTGTTCAAAATGAATTCGGGAATTCGGAGCATTGCGTCGCGATAGACGGAAGCTGGGAATTCTTCAAGCAGCTGAATCGCTCGACTGGCGTATTGTTCGGCGAGATTTCGGGTACGCTCCAAACCATCAGATCGCTCGACGAGCCGGAGGATTTCGGCACGATCGACAGAACGAAATTCTCTTTCATCGAGAACCTTCTGCACCTTCATCGTATCTTCGGGCTTCGCGTTGCAGATCGCAAAG
>QHXA01000247.1:451-5468 GCA_003222755.1 Acidobacteriota bacterium | reverse complement strand
CGACGTCAGATCCAACAAGTCGTCCACCAACTGGAATGCCATCCCGAGACTTTTACCCAGTTCGGCCAACCTCTCCGCAGAACCATGATTCATGCCCGCCGCAATCGCCGGCAACTTTGTACAGCCTGAAAACAAATATGCCGTCTTGCGCTCGACGATATCCAACAACTGCTGCTCTGAGATCTCCGACTTTCCCAGTACGGTCAGCTGCAAAAGCTCACCTTCAACCATTTTTTGTGTGATGTCGATCAGCGTATTTAGAACATCTAAGTTCTTTTCAGCCAGCGCAACCGCGAAGGACTGCATGTAAAGCCAATCCCCCGCGAGCACCGTCATGGAATTGCCCCAATGTGAATTGGCGGAAGGCCGGCCGCGACGTGTGTCCGCGGCATCGATTACGTCGTCATGAACAAGAGTGGCGTTGTGAATGAATTCGATAACCGCTGCAAGGCGAATATTCATGGGAGAGACATCGCCGAGCATTTTCGCCGTCAACAGCAGAAGTGCCGGCCGGATGCGCTTGCCGCCGGCACTCAAAAGATATTCACCGATTTCGGAAATGGGAGTGATATCCGAACGTGTATATCCTCTCAGCTCTTCTTCGACGAGCACGAGCTCGGGCGCGATGAGCTGGTAGATTTGCTGCGGTGTCATACGACCAGCGAATTTTACGATGTTTTCAGTGCAAACACTCTGTCGAAATTGGCTGATGTCTGCGCCGCAAGCTCGTCAGGCGCGATTCCGCGCAGTGTTGCAATGAACCGAGCCGTATCGGCGACAAAGCTTGGCTCGTTCCGTTTTCCCCGATGCGGCACCGGCGCAAGGTAGGGACAATCCGTCTCTAAAAGAATGCGGTCGGCGGGAATCCGGCGGGCAATTTCCGCCAAAGACTTCGCATTCGGGAAAGTGACGATGCCCGAGAAAGAAATGAGAAAGCCAATACTGAGCGCGAAGTCCGCGAGCTTATCGCCCGACGTGAAGCAGTGGATCACGCCATGCGCGGGCGTTTCCTGTTTCAGGACCGCTTCAGTGTCTTCGTCGGCGTCCCGTGTGTGGACGATGACGGGTAGGTCGAGTTTGTTTGCGAAGGAAATTTGGTGAGCGAATACTTCTCGTTGAACCGTACGGGGAGAATGGTCGTAGTAGTAATCCAGGCCTGTTTCCCCAAGAGCAATGACTTTCGGATGACTGGCCAACTGCTCGATCTGCTGATAGTGCCGCTCTTCGACTTTCCCCGCGTCGTGCGGATGCACACCCACGCTTGTGTAAACCCACTCGTGAGCCTCAGCGATTGGAATTCCGCACCCCATCTGGTCCGGGCCGCTGCCATTGCCGATCGTCAGGATTTTCCGAACTCCAACATCCCAAGCGCGCTGCAAAACAGCGTCCCGGTCGGAATCGAACCGCGCATCATCAAGGTGTGCGTGTGAGTCGATGAGCATGTGGAGAAGGGCCTTCGCACCGCGGAGCGGTGCCCTGGAGTTTGGACATTTGGCACCGCGGAGCGGTGCCCGTCGCCTGCTTTAGCCGGCGCCTACGATGGCCTATTAATCACTTCAATCGAGCGCCGTTCTCGACATCCTCGTGGAAGCCGGCCAGGACTGGCTTGTCTTCCGGACCAACAGAGGCTGCGACGATCATGCCATTCGATTCCAGACCACGCAGTTTTCGTGGTTGCAGATTCGCGACAATCACGATCTTCCGGCCAATCAAGGACTCCGGCTGGTATGCCGAAGCGATACCCGCTACGACCTGGCGCTTTTCGAATCCGAGATCAACCACGAGACGAAGAAGCTTGTCAGCGCCCTTCACTCTCTCCGCTTCAAGAACCGTCCCGACGCGCAAGTCGACTTTGGCAAAGTCGTCGATCGTAATCTGTGGGGCTAGATTGCCGGGCTGTGACGCCGCTGGCGGCGCTTCAGTTTTGGTATCGGATGTTTGTTGGGTCAGGCTGTCCATCTTCTTCATGACTTCTTTCGGATCTAGCCGCGGAAATAGCGAAGCGCCGCTCCGGGTCGTTTTCCCGGTGAGCTCGTCGGTCCAGCGGAGCTCACTAAGGCGAACGCTCGTAACCTTCCCATCTAACCCAAGTTGCTCCCACAGGGTTTGAGCGGTCTTTGGAATCACTGGCGCCAAAAGCGCGGCAATCAGTCGCAGCGATTCGGCAGCATGGAAGAGTACGCTATCGAGCTTTCTCGCCTCCGATGGTTTCTCCGCGATAGCCCAAGGCTCATTTTCAACGATGTATTTGTTGACCCGCGAAATGAGTTCCCACACATTTTCGAGGCCGCGCGAAAAATTATAGTCATCGAAATTCTTCCGGTAACTATCGATGATTCGCGCCGCAAGCTCACGCACCTCCGCATCGCCCTTGGCTGCGCCCGGTCCCGAAATGCGCCCCGCGCGGTACTTCGAGATCATGGCGACAGTGCGGCTTAGAAGATTGCCAAGATCATTGGCGAGATCGCTATTGAAACGCTGAATGATAGCATCGAGCGCGAAGTTGCAATCCTGCCCGAAAACCATCTCTCGCAGCAGGTAGTAACGCAAAAGCTCTGAGCCGAAGACCTCGTTGAGAACGAACGGGTCCATCACATTCCCGCGAGACTTCGACATCTTCACGTCCTTCGACAGCCACCAACCGTGACCGAACACAGATTTCGCCGTTGCAACTCCTGCTGCGATCAGAAACGCGGGCCAGTACACGGTGTGAAACCGCAAAATATCTTTGCCGACGAGATGCGTATCAACAGGCCAGTACTTCGAAAACTTCGCATCATCGGTTTTGAAGCCGATCCCAGTCAGGTAGCCGATCAGCGCATCGAACCAGACATAGAAAACGTGCGTGGGATCATCCGGAAGCGGAATGCCCCATTTCAACGTGGCTCGGCTGATGGACAAGTCTTTGAGGCCGCCTTTCACGAAAGAGACGATTTCGTTGCGGCGGCTTTCCGGGCGAATGAACATCGGATTTTTTGCGTACAGGTCGAGGAGCCGGTCCTGGAATGCGGATAATTTAAAGAAGTAGCTTTCCTCAGAAAACCACTCGGTCTGGCGGCCGCAATCGGGACATGGAACGGGAGTTGAAGGGTCGCTCTCGGGCGCGTAAGCCTCACATGACACGCAATACCAGCCGGAATACGATCCCTTGTACACGTAGCCGTTCGCCTTTGCCCGCAAGTAGAGCTCACCGACGCTGACGTCATGACGCGGATCGGTGGTCCTGATGAATTCGTCGCATTCAACGCCGAGCAGACTCCAAAGTTTTTGATACTGCGCATAGACTCGATCCGCCAATTCCTGCGGCGTAATTCCCTGCTTCTTGGCCGCCCGTTCGATGTTCTGTCCGTGCTCGTCGGTTCCCGACAACAGCTTGACATCGAAACCCATCATGCGCTTGTACCGGGAAATCGTGTCGGCGACAAGAGTGGTATACGTACCGCCCAGATGCGGCGGCGCATTGACGTAGTAGAGCGGTGTGGTGATGTAAAAGGGCGTAGGCATAAACAACTAGTGTATCTGACCCGTCCGCATTTTGCGCACGCCGGAGGCGTGCCAGGAAATTAGCCGGGGGTTAAGCGAGCGGGAGCGAGCGCAACCCCCGGTTGTCTGAAACCAAGAACACCCGCACCCAGCGGGGCCCGAGCGGGGTGCGAGGAGTCCTCGACACCCTTTCAGGGTGCGGGTTGCAGAGTTGTCGACATATCCCAGGGTACGCAAAAAACGCGTACCCCTGGCTAATCTCCTCGCACCGCTCCGCGGTGCTTTCAGGCTCATAGCCCGCTCAGGTACGCATTCACGGCGGCAGCTTGCACTCTCTTCAACGGAACGTTTCTGTCCTGCGCGATGCGAGCGCAATCCTCGAATTCGGGAGCGAAATTCACAACCTCCCCATTCATCTTCGATACCTTCATCTTGACGGTTCCGTACTCCGTCTCGACATCCACCAACTCCCGGTCTAGCGTAGTTCGATCGACGCGATACCGTCGAACACCGATCGTGGTCGTCTCCTGAAAGATCATCCGAGACAACGCATCGACCGCATCCGATCCCGCCAGCACCTGAAGCAATTGGCCAGGCCGGCCTTTTTTCATCTGAATCGGAATTGTGAATACGTCAAGAGCGCCCGCGTTCAGCAGCTTCTGCGTGACATAGCCAAAGTTCTGCGGGTTCATATCATCAATATTTGCTTCAATGACCGTTACATCGGCCATGCCGGCATCCGCCGAAACGGATCGTTCTTCGCCCAGCATCAGCCGCAAACAATTCGGAAAATCAGGAAACTGCTTTGTACCCGCTCCGTAACCGATTCGCTCCGCAGAAAACCCAGTCAGGTGGTCAAATCGATTCACAACGGCGGCTAGAATCGCGGCGCCCGTCGGGGTCACCAGTTCAGTCTCTGCATGCTTTTGATAAATTGTGGCGTGCCGTAACAGGTCGGCAGTCGCGGGGGCAGGCACCGGCAACACTCCATGCTGACAATGGATGAAGCCGCTCCCGATGTTTATTGCAGAGCACAAGAACCGCTCGATGCCCAATGCATCAAAGCCAATCGCCGTGCCGACCGTATCGACAATGGAATGGATCGCTCCGACTTCGTGGAACTCGACGTCCTCGGGCGCTATGTGATGGACCGTTCCTTCCGATATAGCCAATTTCGTGAAGATCTCGGAGGCTATCCGCTTCGTATTCGCAGATAGGTTGCTGTCACGAATCATCGCAAGAATTTGCGATGCTTTCCGGTGGAAATGACTATGCGTGTGCTCCTGGCCGTGATCATGATGATGATGAGCATGGTCCTCCTCTCCTTCGACTAAAACGTCGAACTTCATTGCGCTGATGTTCGACCGCGTGACGCGCGAAGCGGTGACCTGATATCCATCTACGGGCAACTTATGAAGCTCAGATTTCAAATAGTCGAAATCCAGGCCTAGGTCCAAAAGCGCGCCAATTGTCATATCGCCGCTGATACCGGAGAAGCAGTCGAAGTACAGCGTCTTCATAATTTCTAATGTTA
>QHXA01000247.1:0-389 GCA_003222755.1 Acidobacteriota bacterium | reverse complement strand
GGAACATCGATCCGCCGGACATCGTCCTCAATCAGACTCCGAAGGTCGAACTTGGCGAACTGGCGACACCGGTTGCATTTGAGCTTGCCCGTCACTTGAAGAAGCCTCCGCGCGCAATCGCTGAAGAGCTTGTCGCGAAGACGGGAAAAATCGATGGCATCGAGCGCATGGAAGTTGCCGGCGCAGGGTATATCAATTTTTACCTCGATCGCGCCGGCGCGCTTCGCAGCAGCCGTTTGCGGGGTTTTCCGACGGACGCGGGAAAGGTCATCGTCGAACACACGAACATCAACCCGAACAAAGCTGCGCACATCGGGCATCTTCGCAATGCCGCCATCGGCGACACATTCGTGCGAATTCTCAAAGATTCTGGGCGCAGCGTCGAAGTT
>QHXA01000246.1:7662-7919 GCA_003222755.1 Acidobacteriota bacterium | reverse complement strand
GTTTAACATGAGGCGTTATGTCACGCTGACATCGATCAGCGCGTGGTTTCCGGCAGTTTTCACACATGGAGTGATCCGCACCCAAGCGTAGGAGAATCAAACGCGGTTTTTCTCAGGGCGTGGGCGGAGATGCGGCCGCACACAGATGTCATTCATGTTCTGAGACATGCCCAATCCGTCTTTGTACATGCGGGCCAGGTTACACGACGCGCGCGGTGCCCCTTGTTCGGCGGCCCCAGACAACAATCGAAAAGCTT
>QHXA01000246.1:2614-7632 GCA_003222755.1 Acidobacteriota bacterium | reverse complement strand
CATGGGTACGTCAATGCCCTCCAAGTAGCAAGTTCCCAAAACTGTCTGAGCTGCAGCATTGCCGACTTCCGCTTTTCGCCGCAAGTTGGAAATGTCCATGCTTAGTCCTTTCGAACCGGACTTCTTGTCGTAGGTCAGTGACGTGATTCCCGCAAAAGTCGACGATCCGACCGAGGCCATCCGCACGTTGGATCGCATCACGACCCGTAAGCACGGTCGCTCCAAAACGGACGGCAAGAGCTTTCAATCCACTCGCACGCGATGAAACTCAGATCTTCCGCGCTCTGCTCGACGGCCAACACATGATCCGTGGCTTTTCCAATCCCGACATCCGAAACAAGCTCAAGGATTCTCCACACCTGAAAGACATCACCGATCCCCGCCGGCAAAGCGCCAAGGTGACGCGCATTTTCAATCGTTGCCACGCTCACGGCCTGATTGCCAAAATCCCCCACTCTCGACGCTGGCGCGTCACTAAACCAGGTCGAGTTGCAATGTCTGCCTCCATCCAGTTACGCGATGTCCAATTCCCGATCACCCTTATGAAATTGACTGTATGACTGGAAACTTCTCTGCAAAAAACGGAGAATGTACAGACAAAGAATTTATCCTCCGCACCTAACTTGGTCATCGAATTAGAGAGCGTTTAAGAAGGCCACCAGGTCGGCTCGTTCTTCATCGGTGAAGATGAAGCCCAGGTGAGTCTCATAGTGACGGACCACGTCCTCGAGCGTCGCGGCGATGCCGTTGTGGAAGTACGGCGCGCGCGCGGCGAGAGCCCGGACTGTCGGCGTCTTGAATTTGCCGAGGTCGTTCCAGAGCCCGGTGACGTTGCCACGCCCTGCATCGGTTAGCTGCCGGATCTGGCCCGTAGCCCTGTTCCGGAAGGTGTGCAAGGTCAGGTCCGGGGTCGCCGCCGCGGCCGACGCAGTACCGATGTCGAAGAGGAGGTTGTTGAAGTTGGTACCGTTGTTTGCCGAACTGTGGCAGGCGCCGCACCTACGTCCTCCGCGGTTGGTGTTGTTGAACAGCTCCTGGCCGCGCGCGATCTGGGCGCGCCGCGGGTTCTTGTGACCGGCCCAGGCGTCGTAGAGATCGAACCGCCCCTCAAACTTCGGCATGAACGCCAAAGCCTCAGGGCCACCACGTACACCGTCCGAGTCGAGACGCCCGACGCCCGGCACGATGAGCTGCGCGGTCGACAGCGAGGATTCGAAATCGACGATATCGGTGATGATGGGGTCATCAATGGCTAGTAGCGGGCCCATCTGAACGCCGTTCACGTTGCGCCTGGCCTGGTTGATGAGCCCGGCGCGCTGGTCCGGAGGCGTCCCCATAGTATTGCCGCCGTCCCAGTTGACCGTCGCGCTGCCGACGGCGAAGTTGATCGTCGGCATCGCGCGCCGCCAATGCACGAGCCGGGTGAGGTTCGCGAAACCGTGTGGGTCCACCACAGCGATCAGGTCCCACTCCCGGGGCTCCGCCTTGAGCGCGCCGCCCCTGCGGAATACGCCGTGGGTCAACAGCATGCTGTACGCGGCCCGGCGGCCCTCGACCGTGGAGAAGTCCGCCGTGGTCGGATTGTTAGCGTCGACCGGATTGAAGACGGGGTGAGTGCCCTCCGTTTCATCGAACAAGCGTTGCAGCGTGCCGGGGTTAATGCTCCACGCGTCCGGTGGGATATGGCACGACGCGCAGCTCCGGCCATTCGTGCCCTGAGCCTGGAAGTACTCGCCGGTGAGGACGACGAAGCCCTGGGTGCTGAACGTCGCCGCGTGTCCGCCGGGGTTCCTGATCGGCTGGTTGTTGTCGATGCTGGTCTCGAACTTCTGGGCTCCTGAAGCGTAATCGAAACCCCAACCAAAGGCGAGCAGTGCAAGCACCGCGACCGTTGCTCGCGTCTGATTACCGAGACCCCACAAATTACATCGCTTCATTGCAGGCATAAAGGTTTGCATGGTGAGTTCCTCCCTTTGTGACTCGATTCCACGATCGAGCCGGGATTTCCATTTTGGCCGTTGGAAGAGAACAAACTTATCGTTCTCCTGACTTGAAAAATCTTTCTTCCTCTGTTCCGCTCATGGGAGAATGCGGGAAAGAAGCGTGAAAACTGGCATGCAGGATGAAGTTTTTGCGGATCGCATCGAGTTCAGCAGGCTGATTCGATTGGGAGGGAGGCTAGGACTCATGGCCGCATCCACATCCCACGCGGTCACCGAGCTGCTTCTGGCTTGGAGTGAGGGAGAGCAAACAGCACTGGATAAGCTGGTTCCTCTCGTCTATGCGGAGCTGCGAAGGATCGCTCATCGGTACCTGAACCGGGAGCGCCGCGGCCACACGCTGCAGACTGCCGAATTAGTCAACGAGGCTTACCTTCGACTTATTGATGCAACCCAGGTGCGCTGGCAAGACCGCGCCCACTTCTTCGCGATTTCGGCGCAATTGATGCGGCGAATCCTGGTGGATTTCGCCCGCTCGAGGCGTTACCTCAAGCGAGGGGGTGGAGCGCAAAGGACGTCGTTCGATGAGGCCCTGGTTGTGTCCCCTGCACCGCGCGGGGACTTGGTAGCGCTCGATGATGCCTTAGTGGCGCTGGCAGCCAAAGACGAAAGGAAAAGCCGGGTGGTGGAATTGCGCTTTTTTGGTGGCCTGAGCGTGGAGGAAACCGCCGAGGTCCTCAAAGTTTCCCCCGACACGGTTCACCGCGATTGGAAGTTGGCCAAGGCATGGCTGGCACGGGAGATGGCGAAGGCAACGGCAAGCGTGACATGACAAGTGATCGTTGGCAACAAGTCGAACGGCTGTATCATGCGGCGCTCGCCCGGGAGGGAGACCAGGCGGCAGCTTTCCTCAAAGAAGCCTGTGCTGGGGATGACGCGCTGCGGCACGAAGTGGAATCTCTACTGGCGCAAGCGCATGGAGCGGCCTTCCTGGAAGCGCCTGCGTTGGAAGTGGCGGCGCAGCAGCTCGCTCCGGTCCGCGGCCACGACATCATCGGGCGGCAAATCGGCTCCTACCAGATTCTCTCCTTGCTGGGCGAGGGTGGCATGGGCGAAGTGTATCGGGCGCACGACACCACGCTGAAGCGCGATGTGGCCCTCAAGATCTTGCCTGAGGCCTTCGCGCACGATCCGGGACGCATGGCTCGTTTCCGGCGTGAGGCCGAAGTCCTGGCATCGCTCAATCATCCCAACATTGCACAGATCTACGGCGTGGAAGATCGGGCGCTGGTAATGGAGCTGGTGGAGGGCAACTCGCCACGCGGCCCGATGCGGTTCGAGGATGCCTGGAAGATCGCTTTGCAGATTGCCGATGCGCTGGGGTATGCGCATGAAAAAGGCGTCGTCCATCGGGATCTGAAGCCAGAAAACGTAAAGGTCACACCAGACGGCGTCGTGAAGCTGCTCGATTTCGGTTTGGCAAGGGCGCTCACGGACGAACGCGAAGCTTCGCCGGCGCCCGACATTGGCGCGACCGAGGTCGGTGTGATTCTCGGAACCGCCGCTTACATGGCTCCGGAACAGGCCAAGGGTGAGAAGGTCGACAAGCGCGCCGACATCTGGTCGTGGGGCGTAGTGTGGTACGAGCTGCTGACGGGCGAGCGGCTGTTCAAGGGCGTTGATGTCGCCGACACGCTGGCGCAGGTGCTCACCAAGGAGCCGGATCTGGAGCGGGTTCTGCCGCAGGTGCGCAAGCTCCTGCGGCGGTGTTTGGAGAAGGACCCCAAGCAAAGATTGCGGGACATCGGCGATGCACGGTCATTGCTGGAGGAAGTGGAAGCGGGACCGACGATCGTCCTCCCGGTTCCACGATCTGCGCCCGCGCGGCGAGAACGGCTGGTTTGGATTGCGTCACTCGCGGTTGCCGCAGTGCTCATCGTTGCGTTGGCGATTCCCGCGGCACGTCATTTGCGCGAAGCTCCGCCGGCCGAGATGCGCGTGGAGATCAACACGCCTTCCACGACTGCTCCGCTCCAGTTTGCGCTCTCGCCCGGCGGTCGGTACATCGTCTTTGTCGCGTCTGGTGATGGACCCCGGCGGCTATGGGTACGGGCACTGGACAACACCCAGGCGCAGCCGCTGGCGGGAACCGAGGGTGCCGAGTTTCCGTTCTGGTCGCCTGACAGCCGGTCTGTCGGTTTCTTTGCCGACGGTAAACTCAAGCGCATCGATATTGGCGGTGGCCCCGTGCGGATCCTCGCCGATGCCCCACTTGGACGCGGCGGGGCATGGAACCGTAGTAATGTGATCCTATTCGCGCCGACGGGCGGGGGGCTCCTTAGGGTCTCTGCGACGGGTGGTGAAACCCCTGCGGCAGTGACCACTCCGGACCCGCCGCGTCACTTGAATCATCGTTTTCCTCAATTCCTGCCCGACGGCCAGCACTTTCTCTTCAACACAGAAGGTGGTACCAAAAGGGGCGTGTACTTAGGCTCGCTGGATTCACGCGAGGTCCGGCTACTGTTCGATGCCGATGCGAATACGGTATACGTTCCGGGCGGCTATGTGCTTTTTACACGCCAGGGTATTCTCATAGCTCAGCGGTTGGACTTATCCACGTTTCAGTTGACCGGGCAACCAATTACGGTGGCGGAGAACATCATCTCCGATTCAACGATATTCATTGGCGCTTTTTCATCCAGTACCGGCATCCTGGCGTACAGGGCAGGAACAGCTTCTAGCGCTCGGCAACTGGTCTGGTTCGATCGGTCGGGTAAATCCGTCGGAATGGTTGGCAATACAGATCCAAACAATCCTGCCAACCCCAGCCTCGCACCGGACGGTCAACACGTCGCTCTGGATCGGCAGGTCAGCCGCAATACCGATGTCTGGCTATTGGAAACGATACGTGGCGTCGCCACACGGTTTACCTTTGACACCGGTCAAGACCGTGGCCCTGTTTGGTCGCCGGATGGAACTCGCATCGTGTTTGGTTCAAGCCGTACAGGGTCTATAGACTTGTATGAGAGGCCCGCGAGTGGCGCCACCCCGGAGCAGCTTCTATTGGCCTCATCGAAC